>NZ_VOYM01000051.1:0-29750 GCF_013420285.1 Acinetobacter sp. YH01019 | reverse complement strand
AAAATGTATATCGTTGGCAGAAGAAATTATTTAGACCAGTTATCAAAAACTTCATTGATGACTTTATTCTCGATAAAAATCATCTGCTACCACAGAGAATCTATAAATAATAGTGCGTAAGTCCTATAATATTATAAATTTAAATTTTAAAAAAGCCGACTCTCGTCGGCTTCGTTAATTATCGTTCCAAAACTTCTTCCAATAATTCTTCACTCGGCGCAAAGTAATAAGCACCATCCATTGGTGTGACAAAATGCAGCAGTCGGTCATGAATGCCATCACCACTAGTACCAAACATACGAACCAACATACTGTCGATAATACTGAGATCATTGGTATAAGCAATAAAGAATAAACCTTGGTCACCACGACCATCGCCATAAGGTAATGAATGACGCAAAATTGCCAGTTCTTCACCCTCACCATCTTCTACCACAGTACGTGATACATGTGAGTTTTCAGGTTGAATTTCGTCATCTAATTCAATTGATTCAAGTTTTGTACGCCCAATCACATGCTCTTGTGCATCAACTTTGAGCTTTTTCCACTTATCTAAGTTGTGCGCATAACGCTGTGCAAAGACAAAAGAACCATCAGCAAAAATACCCGCATTTTCTGCTAATAATGCTGTTTCAGCACGGTCATCAGGAAATTGTGGATTTTCAGTACCATCAATAAAACCTGTTAAATCACGACCATCAAAATTACGGAAGCAAACACGTTCATCCAAAACTTCAACTTTATCCTGAATGCCTTCAAAGAAAGATTGGCTGAGGGCAAAGCAAATATCAGTGCGCTGAGCTGCAATGTGAATTAACACATCAGCAGGTACAACAGGCATTTCAAAAGAGCCTTGAATTGGAGCAAGTTGCTTAAAACCTATAGGTGATTGGTTATATAGCTGCGCCCATAATTCTGGACCAAAAGCGACTGCTGTTTTAATTTGAGCATTTGGATGTTGAGTGATTAAACGATCACGAGTGGTAAATAAATCTTCTAATTTTTCTTTTAATTCATCGATCGTTAAATCTTTTAAACGCAAAACAATAAAACGAGCATGATCTGAAGGTAACGGTAAAATTACAGATTGGGCAGACATTCATGGCTCCTGAAAATTATAATTCCTATGTGGCTAAGTGTATTGTGCCCTAACATTCCTTATGTGTGTAGACTTCACACTTATTTTTAAGCAGTAATTTTTGCCAAGAAAATAAGGTAAATGTCATATAATACAGTCTCCTCTATAGCTTGAGCAGCTTATGTCCTATCAAATCTGGATTGCATATATGTTGGCATGTTGGGTGATTAGTGTATCTCCCGGTGCAGGTGCAATCGCGTCGATGTCGAGTGGTTTGAATTATGGATTTAAGCATGGTTACTGGAATGCGCTCGGTTTACAACTGGCTTTATTGGTTCAAATTGGTATCGTCGCAGCAGGAGTAGGGGTGTTGTTTGCCACGACACCGTGGGCATTCTTGGTAGTGAAATGGTTCGGTGTTTGCTATTTATTGTATTTGGCTTATTTACAGTGGACTGCACCAATACAATCGATTCAAATTCAGCAAGATCTACCAAATAAATCGCGCTCTAAATTGGTTCTGCATGGCTTTTTAGTCAATATGAGTAACCCGAAAGCGATTGTGTTTTTATTGGCAGTTTTGCCACAATTTTTAGACTTATCTAAGCCGCAGTGGATTCAATATCTGATTATGGCGGTGACTATGGTCAGTATTGATCTGATTGTCATGGCAGGATATACAGGACTTGCTGCCAAAGTGTTGCGTTTATTGAAATCCCCAAAACAGCAAAAATATATGAATCGAACTTTTGCAGTGCTGTTTGCAGCAGCAGCGAGTTTATTGAGTTTGGTTCATCAGTAAAATGGAAGTTAAGATAGTGGTTAAATAAGCAGTGTAAAACATAAAAAGCCATACGATTGCATGGCTTAATTTTAGATGAGCATTAACTCAACTTTTTAAACTTCTGAACGGCAAAGATTACAGCAAACAAAATCGCCATTGTCAGTACAATGGTCAGACCTGTAGAGGTATTTAATCCCGCACTCGACCATAAACCAACCGTCACCCCCACTTGTGCAATAGCAAAGGCCCAAAGCACCATTTGTTTTGGTGAATTTGCCAATAGCCGTGCAGTTAAAGCGGGGATCACCAATAATGCCCCCATCAATAACGAACCTACAGCTCGTAAGGCCAATACCGTAAACAAAGCCAGCAATAGCATAAAGATCAGGCGTTGCCATTTGGCACTAATACCTTCACTTACCGCCATGTCAGGGTCAATGGCAATTTGAATTTGTGCTTGCCAACTTTTATAAAGAACGATCAGTGCAAAAATAATGACCCCAGCAAAAATTGGTAAGTCAGCCCATGAAATAGTGAGCAAATCACCAAACAAATAGCTAAGTAGCTCAGGTCTTAAACTTGGTAAATGCTGAATGAACAATAAGCCAGAACACAATAAGGTTGCTGAACATAATGCTAACAACGCGTCATTTGGCAGACGTGGGTCATGGAGTACCCATAAAATTGCCACCAACAGTAAGGCGATTAAGGTGACACCTGTCCACAATGGCAAACTGAGCGCACCTGCAATGGCAACACCTAATAATGTGCCGTGTGCCATGGTGTCAGCAAAAAACGACATACGTCGCCAAAGCATCAGACAACCCAATGGTGCTGTTAAAAAGACCAGCAAAGAGCCCATAATCCACGCTGGCAAAAGGAGTTGTAGCCATTCCATCATGAATTATGCTTCCGGTTCTGGATGAATATGTGGACGTGAGTCATGTTGACACGGTGTTGCTGAATCACCGTGTGCACAATGATCATGATGATGCTGATAGAACACACGATTGGTGCCAAAAATGGCTTGATATTCAGGATGTTGCTGTACATTTTCCGGCAAGCCGCTACAGCAAATATGTTTGTTTAAACACACCACGCGATGTGTGCCTTGCATGACCCATTGTAAGTCATGTGACACCATCAGCACTGCGCAGCCATATTTTTCAGGCAAGCTTCTGACGTAGTCATATAACTCAGCTTCGGACTGAATGTCCAAACCTTGCATGGGTTCATCAAGAACCAAAACATCGGGCTGACGAAGTAAGGCGCGGGCAATCAATACACGTTGGCGTTCACCGCCAGATAATTGTTGAACTTTAGACTGCTGTAATTTGGCAATACCCGTATCACGGATGATTTCTTGTTTAATTGTTGCATCGCATTTTTCTAAATCAAGCAAATCACAAACACGTAAAGGCAGGCTGTGAGATGGATTGAACTTTTGCGGAACATAAGAAAATTTCAGTTTATTGTTGCTTATGACTTGACCTGACACAGGTTTGACGATACCTAGCAAAACTTTAATCAGGGTTGATTTACCTGCGCCATTGGGACCAATCAGCGTGACAATTTCTTTTTGATGTAAAGCAAAATCAACATTTTTTAAAATGTCACGCTCGTCAATTCGAACATGGACATTTTGCAGCGCGACAATCGGTGCGGCTGCAGCACTTAATGTTTGTTGCGACACTGCTGACAGATTCCTGAGATTTCAATAATACTGTGATGTGCGGTAAAGCCATCTGACGCTGACAATTCATCAAGTTGCGTCATCAGACCTTGGGCTGAAGCTTCTTTGACAATTTTACATTCAGTACAAATTAAAAAAGCGGCTTGGTGACCTTCTCGAGGATGGCAACATGGAATATAGGCATTAATAGAGGTTAGACGATGAATAAGGCCCTTCTCTAATAAAAAGTCGAGTGTGCGATAGACCGTTGGTGGGGCAGCAGGGCGATCAGACTCACTTTTGATTTTTGCCAATAAGTCATAAGCCCCCATCGGGCCTGTGGCATTTAAGATCAGTTCCAATACTTCCTTACGCAAAGGAGTGAGGCGGGCACCTGTTGTGATGCAAAGGTTTTCGGCTTCCGCAAGGCGTTGTTCGACATTTTGATGATCGTGTACACCATGCAAAGCATTATGATGTTCGTGTGAACATGCGCTCATAGCCAACCTCAAGTACGAAACTGTTTATAGAAAAAGACTTTAAATCTTAACATGAAGCACAACGACTTACGAACAGCCGTAGGTTTTTTTGCACTTTTGTTATATTATAACACTATTCATTTTATGGTTCTCTCCCCATGTCCAGAGTAATTATCTTTTGTAGTCTTGCCTTATTCAGTGTGATGAGTTGGGCGCAGGGTTTAGTGGTTTCTACACAGCCCATTTACTTAATTGCGAAAGATGTCTTAAAAGGGGTGGAGCAGCCAACCTTATTACTTGATCATCAATCTGGTCATGATGTCAGTCTTACCCCTGCGCACCGTAAAACAGTACAAGATGCCAATCTCGTTTTATGGTTGGGCAAAGCACATGAAGCGCCATTGGCCAAAATGTTGGATGAAAGTGGCAAAAGTATCGCAATTTTAGACTCAGGCATTATTAGTGCACTTCCATTACGTGATGTTCGTGGTAAAGCCATTAAAGGCACTGTGGATACCCATGTTTGGCTTGAACCGAATAATGCTGTACGCATTGGTTTCTTTATTGCGGCACTGCGCTCACAACAATATCCAGCAAATCGTGAAAAATATTGGGCAAATGCACGTGCATTTGCACAAAAATTATTGGTGTCAGCGCAAAAAGTTGATGTAACTAACCGTGCACAACCGTATTGGTCTTATCACGATGCATACCAATATCTCGAGCGTTCGTTGAATTTATCTTTTGCTGGGGCATTGACGGATGACCCGCATGTGGCACCAACGTTGGCGCAAATAAAATTTCTTAAAGATCATCGTCCACAGAGTAAAATGTGTCTCTTGGCGGAAGGTCATGCCAATCAAAGTCAGTATCAAAAGCTCGGTGGAATTGTATTTCAACCGGTTGATGAAACGATGAGTGGGGCGGGGGATTTCATCAGTGGATGGAAAACACTCGCAGATCAAACTCAGAAATGCACACTAAATGCTCGAAAGTAATGTAAAAAATAAACAACTATTGATTAGTTTGAGAGCAGTTTGCACATCGAAAAAAACACGACTAAGGTCGGGAAAAGATTGCAAGTTAAGGGGTGTAACTCTATAATGCCTGCGATTAAAAATAATCATCAGTTAAACTTGTCAAGCATAATTGCTGTGAGTGTACAAAAATGAGCCGAACTAGTCGCATGATTGATCGACGATTAGCGAAAGCTTTAGTCATCTTACAAGCAGTAATGATTCCTGTTTCAGCCCTGATTGGTTGGGTCTTTAAAGATACGACCACAGCATATAGTGCAGCATTAGGTGCGCTGGTGTGCTGGATGGCAACTAGTTACTTTTCATGGCAGTCGTTTCGTGCGGCTGGTGCCCGTGCCTCTAAACAGGTGCTGTCAAACATGTATCGTGGCTTAATGGGCAAGTTTGCTATTGTGATTGTTGGATTCATTTTGATTTTAATCAATGTTAAACCGTTGTCAGCGGTAGCATTGTTTTGTGGTTTTATACTCGTACAAAGTATGTCGTGGATTGCACCTTTTTGGGCGACACGATTAAAAAAACGAGTATAAGCACAACACAAAATTGAAAAGTTTTTTGGAGAAAAACGAGATATCAGGCAGCACGCGATATTCGTTTTCTCTATTAGTTTTGACATTGACCAGGTGTGATTTATGGCTGCTGAAGAACATGCCCTTACTTCGACCGAGTACATTCAGCATCACTTGACTAACTTGACCTATGGCAAAATGCCAGATGGTACGTGGAAGTTAGCTGAGACTGCTAAAGAAGCTCAAGAGATGGGGTTCACTGCTATTCACTTGGATTCAATGGGTTGGTCAATCGGCCTTGGTTTGATTTTCTGTTTCATGTTCTGGATTGTTGCGAAAGCAGCAAATGCTGGTGTTCCTACCAAGTTCCAGTCTGCAATCGAAATGATTATCGAGTTTGTTGACTCAAGTGTCCGTGACACTTTCCATGGCAAATCGCGCTTAATTGCGCCACTAGCATTGACCATTTTCGTGTGGATTTTCCTCATGAACTTGATGGACTTGATCCCTGTTGACTGGATTCCTTATACAGCTCAATTGATCGGTGCAAATGTGTTTGGTATGGATCCTCACCACGTATACTTCAAAATCGTTCCATCTACTGATCCTAACATTACCCTTGGTATGGCATTATCAGTATTTGCGTTAACTATTTTCTATAGTATTCGTGAGAAAGGCCTTGTCGGATTCGGTGCTGAATTTGCACTTAACCCATTTAACCCAAGTAACCCAGTTTTAAAAGCTTTATTAATTCCAGTAAACATTTTACTTGAATTGGTAACTTTTATTGCACGTCCAATCTCATTGGCTCTTCGACTGTTCGGTAACATGTATGCGGGTGAGTTAATCTTCATTCTTATCGCGTTATTACCGTTCTGGATCCAGTGGGCGTTGTCTGTGCCTTGGGCGATCTTCCATATTCTTGTTATCACGTTACAAGCCTTCATCTTTATGATGTTGACGATCGTGTATATGAGTATGGCTAGCGAAAAGCATTAATGGTATTGCTCAACTATCATCGGGTGGTTGGGCACACAATTTTTAACTTAATTTGGTATAAACCTAACCTCTGAGGAATTATCATGGAACTAGGTCTTGGTCTTGTTGCTATTGCAGCTGCTATTTTGATCGCTTTTGGTGCTTTAGGTACTGCGATTGGTTTTGGTCTACTAGGTGGCCGTTTCCTTGAAGCTGTTGCTCGTCAACCTGAATTGGCTCCACAACTTCAAACTCGTATGTTCTTAATCGCAGGTCTTCTTGATGCTGTGCCTATGATCGGTGTTGGTATTGGCTTGTTCTTCATCTTCGCTAATCCATTTGTAGGTTAATCAGCTTAATTCCTAAATTAAACTATTGAGGAATAGCAATGAATATCAACCTCACATTGATTGGCCAAGCTATTGCATTTGCAATTTTCGTTGCATTCTGCATGAAGTTTGTATGGCCACCACTAATCAATGCGATTAGTGAGCGTCAGCGTAAAATTGCTGATGGCTTAAATGCTGCTGAAAAAGCTAAAGCTGACTTAGCTGATGCGCAAGCACAAGTTAAAGCAGAGTTAGATGCAGCTAAAGCACAAGCGGCTCAATTGATCGAACAAGCGAACCGTCGCGGTGCGCAATTGGTAGAAGAAGCTCGTACTCAAGCTGCGGCTGAAGGTGAGCGTATTCGTCAACAAGCGAAAGAAGCTGTTGATACTGAAATCAATGCTGCTCGCGAAGAATTGCGTCAACAAGTGGCTGCTCTTGCAGTAACTGGTGCTGAGAAAATTCTTAGCCAACAAGTTGATGCAGAAGCTCACAATGCCATGCTGACTCAGCTGGCTGCTAAACTTTAAGAGAGGCGGATTATGGCTGAACTCTTGACGTTGGCACGCCCTTACGCTAAAGCAGCATTTGCTTTCGCTTCTGAGCAAAGCGCAACTGACTCATGGTCACAAGTGCTTGAATTGCTTAGTGCGGCTGTGCAAGACGAAGCATTTTCAGCTTATCTAAATCGCCCTGAGCTTACACCTGCTGAGCAGGTGACTCTTTTCGCTAAAGTTTTAGGTGAAGACCAAACTGCAGCAGTGTCTAACTTCTTGACATTGCTTGCAGAGAACAATCGTTTAGTTCTTCTTCCTGAAATTGCAGCAGAATTTGAGCAGCTTAAATCACAGAATAACAATACTGTGGATGTTGTGATTGAATCAGCATTCCCATTAACTTCAGTACAAGAACAATTGCTTGCGCATGCATTAGAGAAGAAATTCGAAGCTGCTGTAAGCGTGACTGTTGAAGTTAATCCAGCCCTAATTGCTGGCGTAGTTATTCGTGCAGGCGACCAAGTGATAGATGATTCTGCACTTAATAAGCTTGAAAAAATGCGTACTCGTCTTCTAGCTTAATTGCATTTAGAAGACTGAACTTTAAAAAGATTGAGGTATAGCGCAATGCAACAACTGAATCCATCCGAGATCAGTGCGCTCATTAAACAGCGTATCGGCGATCTGGACACCAGCGCAACCGCTAAAAACGAAGGTACCATTGTTATGGTATCTGACGGTATTGTGCGCATTCACGGTCTTGCTGATGCAATGTACGGTGAAATGATCGAATTCGACGGCGGCCTTTATGGTATGGCACTGAACCTAGAACAGGATTCAGTGGGCGTCGTTGTTTTAGGTAACTACTTAAGCCTTCAAGAAGGTCAAAAAGCTCGTTGCACAGGTCGTGTATTAGAAGTTCCGGTTGGTCCAGAACTTTTAGGCCGTGTAGTAGATGCTTTGGGTAACCCAATTGATGGTAAAGGCCCGATCGATGCAAAATTAACTGATGCTGTTGAAAAAGTAGCACCAGGCGTAATTTGGCGTCAATCAGTGGATCAACCTGTACAAACTGGTTATAAATCAGTAGATACAATGATCCCAGTAGGCCGTGGTCAACGTGAGTTGATCATTGGTGACCGTCAAACTGGTAAAACAGCAATGGCGATCGACGCGATTATCGCTCAGAAAAACTCTGGCATTAAATGTGTATACGTAGCAATCGGTCAAAAACAATCGACTATCGCTAACGTAGTACGTAAGCTAGAAGAAACTGGCGCTATGGCGTATACAACTGTTGTAGCAGCAGCTGCAGCCGATCCAGCAGCAATGTTGTACTTGGCTCCATACTCTGGCTGTACAATGGGCGAATACTTCCGTGACCGCGGTGAAGACGCGCTTATCATTTATGATGACTTGTCTAAACAAGCTGTTGCTTACCGTCAAATTTCATTGCTTTTACGCCGTCCACCAGGTCGTGAAGCTTACCCAGGTGACGTGTTCTATCTACATTCACGTCTACTTGAACGTGCTTCTCGTGTATCTGCTGATTACGTTGAGAAATTCACTAACGGTGAAGTTAAAGGCCAAACTGGTTCATTAACTGCATTGCCGATTATTGAAACTCAAGCGGGTGACGTATCTGCATTCGTACCAACGAACGTAATTTCGATTACTGATGGTCAGATCTTCCTTGAAACATCATTATTCAACGCAGGTATCCGTCCTGCTGTGAACGCGGGTATCTCTGTATCTCGTGTTGGTGGTTCAGCGCAAACTAAGATCATCAAGAAATTGTCAGGTGGTATCCGTACTGCACTAGCACAATATCGTGAATTAGCTGCATTCGCTCAGTTCGCTTCTGACCTTGACGAAGCAACTCGTAAGCAGCTTGAACATGGTCAACGTGTAACTGAGTTAATGAAGCAAAAACAATATGCTCCTTACTCAATTGCTGACCAAGCTGTTTCAATTTATGCATCTAACGAAGGTTACATGGCTGACGTTGAAGTGAAGAAAATCGTTGCATTTGATGCTGCGTTAATTTCTTACTTCCGTTCAGAAAATGCTGCGTTAATGCAAAAAATTGACGAGACTGGTGCTTACGATAAAGAAATCGAAGCAGCAATCAAAGCAGGTATTGAAAGCTTTAAAGCGACTCAAACTTACTAATTTAGCAACTTGCTAATTAGTGTTGGTTTGGTTCACGGATCAACCTTCGAGGGCTCGAAAGGGCCTTTGAATACTAGGTTAAGCGTATGGCAAATTTAAAAGAAATTCGCGCCAAAGTAGCTAGTATCAAAAGCACGCAAAAGATTACTCGAGCGATGCAGATGGTAGCAGCTTCTAAGATGCGTCGTGCGCAAGAGCGCATGGCTCAAGGCCGTCCGTATGCCGAAAATATGCACCGTGTAATTGCTCATTTGGTACAAGCGAACCCTGAATACAAACACCGTTATATGGTTGAACGCCCAGTTAAACGCGTTGGCTATATCATCGTGTCTTCAGATCGTGGCCTTGCTGGTGGTTTGAACATTAACTTGTTCAAGAAAGTGGTAAAACACGTTCAGCAGCAACAAGAGCAGTCAATTGAAGTTCAATTTGCTTTAATTGGTCAAAAAGCGGTTTCGTTTTTTAAAAACTACGGCGGTAAAGTGCTTGGTGCAACAACTCAGGTTGGTGATGCGCCGAGTCTTGAACAGTTAGCTGGTTCTGTACAAGTTATGTTGGATGCTTATGATAAAGGCGAGTTAGATCGTATTTATCTAGTGTCAAACGGCTTTGTCAATGCCATGACTCAAAATCAAAAAATCGAACAACTTGTACCTTTAGCTGCGGCTGAAGAAGACAAGGGTCTAAATCGTCAATACGGTTGGGACTATATCTATGAGCCAGAAGCTGAAGAGCTATTAAATGGTTTGTTGGTTCGTTACATTGAGTCTGTGGTGTATCAAGGCGTGATCGAAAACATCGCGTGTGAGCAGTCTGCTCGTATGGTTGCAATGAAAGCTGCAACTGATAACGCTGGTGAATTGATCAAGAACCTACAACTTATTTATAACAAGCTGCGTCAAGCCGCGATTACTCAGGAAATTTCTGAGATCGTTGGTGGTGCCGCTGCCGTTTAACATTATTTTGAATTGAGGAGACAGCAATGAGTAGCGGTCGTATCATTCAGATCATCGGCGCGGTTATCGACGTCGAGTTTGAACGCAACAGCGTTCCTAAGATCTATGACGCTCTCCACGTTGACGGTACTGAAACTACATTAGAAGTTCAGCAACAACTTGGTGATGGCGTAGTTCGTACAATTGCGATGGGATCTACTGAAGGTCTTAAACGTGGTTTGAACGTAACAAATACTGGCGCTCCGATCTCTGTACCTGTAGGTACAGCGACTCTTGGCCGTATCATGGACGTTCTTGGTCGCCCTATCGATGAAGCTGGTGATGTTGCTACAGAAGCGCGTTTACCAATTCACCGTCAAGCGCCTTCTTATGCTGAACAAGCTGCTTCTACCGACCTTTTAGAAACTGGTATTAAAGTCATTGACTTACTTTGCCCATTCGCTAAAGGTGGTAAAGTTGGTCTGTTCGGTGGTGCCGGTGTTGGTAAAACTGTAAACATGATGGAGTTGATCAACAACATCGCTAAAGCTCACTCAGGTTTATCTGTGTTTGCTGGTGTTGGTGAGCGTACTCGTGAAGGTAATGACTTCTATCACGAGATGAAAGACTCTAACGTACTTGACAAAGTAGCGATGGTTTACGGTCAGATGAACGAGCCACCGGGTAACCGTTTACGCGTAGCGTTGACTGGTTTGACTATGGCTGAGTACTTCCGTGACGAGAAAGACGAAAACGGTAAAGGCCGTGACGTTCTATTGTTCGTGGATAACATCTACCGTTATACACTTGCGGGTACTGAAGTATCAGCACTTTTAGGTCGTATGCCTTCAGCTGTAGGTTACCAGCCAACTCTTGCAGAAGAGATGGGTGTTCTACAAGAACGTATTACATCGACTAAGTCTGGTTCTATTACGTCAATCCAAGCGGTATACGTACCTGCCGATGACTTAACAGATCCATCGCCTGCAACTACATTCGCTCACTTAGATGCTACTGTAGTATTGAGCCGTGACATCGCATCTTCTGGTATTTACCCAGCGATCGATCCACTTGACTCAACTTCACGTCAGTTAGATCCACTAGTAGTGGGTGCTGAGCATTACGAAATCGCTCGTTCAGTTCAAAACGTTCTTCAACGTTACAAAGAATTGAAAGACATTATCGCAATTCTTGGTATGGACGAATTGGCAGAAGAAGACAAACTTACTGTATACCGTGCACGTAAGATCCAACGTTTCTTCTCTCAACCGTTCCACGTAGCTGAAGTGTTTACTGGTGCTCCTGGTAAACTTGTACCGCTTAAAGAAACAATTCGTGGCTTTAAAGGTCTTCTAGCTGGTGAATACGACCACATCCCAGAACAAGCGTTCTACATGGTTGGTGGTATTGACGAAGTGATTGCTAAAGCTGAGAAACTTTAATTAGTTCCCTAATTTAGGAGATTCTCATGGCGACTATGCAATGTGACGTTGTAAGTGTTAAAGAGTCTTTGTACTCTGGCACTGTAACTATGCTAATTGCTAAAGGTGCTGGCGGTGAGTTAGGTATTATGCCTGGACATGCTCCGTTGGTAACTTTACTCAAGCCGGGCGCAATTCGCGTTCTGCTTGAAAATGGTACAGAAGAGTTAATCTATGTATCTGGTGGTGTTCTAGAGGTTCAACCGCACGTCGTTACGGTTCTTGCAGATACTGCAGTCCGTGCCGAAAACTTAGATGAAGCTGCAATTATTGAAGCACGTAAACATGCTGAACAATTGCTTGCAAATCAAAAGAGCGATTTGGACTCTGCTGCTGCGCTTGCTGCTCTTGCAGAAACTGCTGCTCAGTTGGAAACCATCCGCAAAATCAAAAACCGCGCTCAATAAGACGCAGTTCGAGATTGAAGAACCACCCGAAAGGGTGGTTTTTTTCTGCCTAAATTATGGTAAATAAACAGATAAATCTAAAGTTGTATAGAAAATATGCAAAAAGAGGCGTACATTAATTCCATTCTTTTATCTCGCTGCCTGCCATGAATCTCATTGCTTTTGAGCCACACTTTTGGGAACTTTATCAAGATTTTGATCAATATTATTTAAGTATTGCGGTCGACATGAGTTCTGTGGTGTCGTGTTGGGATGTTGAACTCACCCATGAAGAAGTACAACAATATGAACATCGGGGTCGTGTCAGTATTCAAGAGTTAGCCAAGTCAATGGTCGCAGCAGCTTATAAAGGTGACTTTTCCTCATTGGAAAGTCGACTGGTAAAGCCCTATGAAAGACAAGCGATGCAAGCCGCTTTTAAAATATGGCAAGATA
Source organism: Acinetobacter sp. YH01019 (assembly GCF_013420285.1). NCBI lineage: Bacteria > Pseudomonadati > Pseudomonadota > Gammaproteobacteria > Moraxellales > Moraxellaceae > Acinetobacter > Acinetobacter sp. YH01019. The sequence goes on along the minus strand of NZ_VOYM01000051.1, from coordinate 16,957 downwards.
GCCAAAATACTGCATAAATCAGCTGGATTGCTCGATTGAAAATTCGCCATTACCGATGATTTTGACTTTGAATATCGCATCGAACCCTTCGTCTAACTTTGGAATTTCCAGTTTTTTGTAGGTCGCACGCACACCCACTTCTGGAATATTAGCTTTACCCACACGATGACGATTTCTTTCTAAACTACTGCTTAAGTCAGTTTCAAAATAATAAGAATGTACTTCAAAGCCAGCATCAAGTGCACGTTGAATATAACGTGCACGGGACATTCGATCTGGGTTGGTATTATCAATCACCATTTTTGTTTTTGAAGCTAGAGCTGCTTCAAAGATCATATTTTCACGGTGTCTAGTTTTAAGCATATCTAAGTTAATGCGTAAATGGCTGTGATATAAATTTAGCAAGTAATAACTGGATTTTCCTGAGGCTTGTACGCCAGTAAATATGATGAGTTGCATAATTTTTTAGTCATCATGATGCTGTTGAAAAGATCATCCACATTAAAGCATGTTGGTTAGTTTGCTACAATTCTGCAGAGGTTGAGAGTAAGAAGAGAAAAGTTCTACGAATTGAAAAATTTAAATATTTTATGGTGAATATCTTTATTCAATTTTTTAACTGCTTGTCAGAACCAATATGTGAGCAGGCCGAATATGCCGACTGAAACGGCCTTGGTGGCGTTATCGGTGAATAATGGGATGAGCATTGAACTAATATTCCTTATCTACAAGCTTTCCGAAATTTGCGTCAAGCCTATAACCATTGTGTGGCTTTCACGGCGCAAAATCATTATGTTTATACCGATAATCGCTTAGAGGAACATTTAGAGCGGGGGACATTGATGGCCCGTACAAAAAATGGTGCCTATTTGCATAAAATGTTGGTTGAAAGTTTAACGCCTAAACAAACGCGTATAACCTTATTTTTACCTGAAACATACCACTTTGCCCAAACACGTTTTAAACAAGATATTCAACGCGCGCTTGGGCAGGATAAAATTACAATAGCTATGAATTGGCTCAAGCTCACTTAATGCATAGATATTAAGTGGCTGCGGTATTATTTTGTTCTGGATATTCGGTGCGTTTTCCGCCCTCGTAACTGGCGAAACGTGCTTGTTCACGTTTAAACACGGGCGCAGGTGTATCCCACGGCCAGTTGCCGAAATGGGTTGCACGATAGCGTCGGAAGGCATCATCCAGTTCTTGCTGAGTATTTAGAACAAAAGGACCACGCATGGCAACTGGTTCATTAATCGGTTCACCTTCAAGCCATAAGATACGTGCTTCTAAATTCCCCGCTTTTAAATGCACAATAGCATCTGATTGTAGTTCAACAAGATGTTTAAATTGAACGGTTTGGCCTTCGATATCTAAGGTATTGCCTTGATAAAAGTAAGCGAAGCGATTAGACGTTGCTGTTGTTGCAGGCATAGATAGTTCGGCGCCAGGCTGCAGTGTTATTAAATAGATATTAACTTTATTTTCAGGTGCTGCGGCCCAAGAGTGTGGTGGCCGTGCGATGGCATCCGTCTCTTTAAATTTTCCTGAAATGACACGGATATCTGATTTATTTCCGTCAGCATCTGTTTCAAATACATGTGGAATTTCTTCACGCCAAAACATTTTATAGTCGGCATCATGTGTTTTCTGTTCTGCAGAGGAGTTAAACCAAATTTGAAATAACTCAAAAGGATTGGGCTTATCTTCATGTAATAGTGGAAACATTTCACAGTGTTCTACGCCATTGCCTGTTGAGAGCCATTGGACATCACCTGTGGCATAGCGTCCCCCGTTACCTAATGAATCAAAATGATCTACATAGCCTTGTTCAACCAAAGTAATGGTTTCAAAACCGGTATGTGGATGTTCAGGAAAACCGGGCACCACATCGCCATAATACATATTGAATTCATCTTGCGTTGCGGCGGTTTGAGGCCCCATCACGCTATTGCCAGCAGGAAAGTGATCAATATGATGTGCAGTAAATAAGAAAGGATCTTTTTAGATCTAAACGAAAAGTAATTGGTGTAATGTTATAAATCACCGGGCTAGACATACAAACTCCATCTCAATCATTTTTATTTATGATCAATTTAAAGCCATTGTATCTCTTGTTCTATAATGCAACTGTAAGAAAAAGCACCCAATGGCGTGGGTGTATTTTCTTCGTCGTTCAGAGCATAAAAATGGATATTAGGTATTTTGATCCATTTCAGCTGCATTATCATTGCTGGTTGATTTATCTTGAATCAACATCCCTGCGAGTTTAATCATCTCAGATTGAATGTTGCCCATTTGATTTTTAATTTTTTGAAAGTCAACTTTGCTCAAATCAACCTGACCATTTAAAAACGGCGAAGCTAAAACTTGTTGATTGGCAGTTTGTAGGTTTGTACGAATTGACTCAATTTCAGTACTTTTTAAATTTAGCTCGTTTAAGGCACTATTGAAGCCTTTCAACTGTTGCTGTAACTGATCAGCGGCTTTTTGCAGTTGGATATGATCTTGAGTATTTACCGCCGATTCAAGATCTGCTTGTGTCTGCTTGAGCTGCTCAACATAACTTCCAGCTTTGAGCTGCATATCAGCCACATCTCTTACGATATAAAACATATTGCCGCTTTTCAGTTGAGTCGAACTTTGAGTTGTATTGCTTGGAGCATTTTGCGTATCTGTCGCAGAAATGCTTTGTTCAGAGCTATTCGCATCCAGCTGATTATTTTCAGGTGTAGTTGCAGGCTCGCAGCCAATTAAAACCAAAACACCTGTAAAAATGGCAAACGGAACAAGGGCATTCTGTACAAGTTTTTTCATTCGATTATCACTAAATTCAGTCTTTATGAATTGAATATAGGGGCTAAATGTGGATTAAAAATAGAATGTTGCAAAGCAATAACAAAAAAATTGACTCTTACAGATATTAAAAAAAAGAGGGCATTGAGCCCTCCTCCTTCACCGAGATATAAAATCTTAACCACGCACAATTTTGATGATGCTGTGGCTTTTATCATTAATCAGAATGTAATCACCATTCACTTTAATCCAATGCTGATTTTTACCGGCTTTACTTAAATGTTTGCTTTGAGTTTGGTTAAACTTGTAGCTCGAAGTTTGGTATTGGCTTGGAACTTTGTGGCCAATTTTCCAATCTTTCGATGGTTTGAACACTTTTTTATCAGCTTGTTGCTTATGCTGATGCGTTGGAGCTTTATGTTGCTGAACTTGCGTTTTCTTTGGTTGATGATCTTGTGGCGCAGCCATAACCGGTGCAGCAACCAATGCAGTGGAAAGAGATAAAACAATAGCTTTCACGAGAGTATTCATTTATTCACCTAATTGTTATAGCGGTTTGTCTATGACTTCATCATAGGACTAAGTGATTGATAAATAGTGAAAGGAATGTTGTTCAAATATAAAAATAATGAGCAAACTGTGAAGAAGTTTCGAAATGGGTAAAATTTATTAGATTTTTGATTTTAATAAAAAAATGTAAATATCTACAGCGCTGTAGATATTTACATTGATGTTACAAATTATTGAATATTCATTTTACTTTTCAAGTTCTGCTTGAATCGCGTCAAGTAAACGAGGGTCTTCTGCAGTAATGTCTGGTGCAAAGCGTGCCACTACTTCACCTTTTTTATTCACCAAGAATTTTTCAAAGTTCCAAAGGACTTCAGGTTTTGGATTAGGTGTTAAACCATAATCGACTAAGTCTTTCCACCATGGGCCTTCACCAATACGCTCAGGAATTGCTTGAATTAATGTTTGATATAAAGGATGTTTGTCGTCGCCAGCAACAGAAATTTTTGAGAAAAGCGGGAAGTCGACTTTATAATTCAGTGAGCAAAATTCTTGAATTTCTGCATCCGAACCGGGTTCTTGCGCTAAGAAATTATTTGCTGGGAAACCTAAAATTTCTAAACCTTGTGCTTTGCTAGTGCTGTACAGTTTTTCTAGACCTTCATACTGTGGGGTAAGGCCGCATTTAGATGCAACGTTCACTAACAGTAAAACTTTACCTTCATATTGATTTAATGTGGTCTCTTCACCAGAGATCGTTTTAACGGGGATGTTATATACAGAAGCCGTCATAATAATTCCTAATAGATGTCGTTATGTCCCATCCTGTTTTAAAGGGAAAACATCGTCACGGCAAGTCTTTATCATCTAGCTTTTCGCATATTTTTTGTAGTGTTTAGTGCTTTTGTTGCAGAAGGAATACCTATTTCATTGGCCGATTTATTTATTCAAAACTTTGAAAATTAAAGGAGAAAATCAGCACAATATGAATTGAATTTTTGATTACTATAGTCGCAATTAAATCGATTCTGTGCCGTATGTTTAAAGCCAGTTCACCTGATTCAAATTCAAGCGCCATGCCATTGTGGATTTATAGTTTTCCTATGATTCCAGTGCTGATTTGGGCCATTAATATGGTGGTAACCAAATATGCAGCATCGGTCATTGAGCCTGTCAGTATTAGTTTTTGGCGAATGTTGATTGCACTTATTGTGATGCTGCGATTTGTGTATTCGGCACTCTATCGTCAGCGTATTCAAATACGACATCACGTTTGGCAGTAGGCTGTGTTGGGTTCATTGGCTATGTTGGTCTATCAATGTCTGTCTTATTGGGCTGGACACAGTACCACCGCAACCAATATGAGCATTATTAATGCATTTATTCCGATCTTTACCATTTTGGTGAGTTGGCTGGTACTGGCAGAGAAACCAAACCGTTATGCAGTGATTGGAGTTTGATTTCAATTTCTGGTTTGTTCTATCTCATTGGTCAAGGTTCATTGCTTACTGTATTGCACGGCGGCTTTCATTTTGGTGATGGGCTTATGATTTTTGCGGTCATTGCCTATGCGTTGTACGGGGTATTACTACGTTATTGGAAATTGCCTATTACGCTTGCTGCAAGTCTTTTTATGCAAACGTTGCTGGCCTTGTTGATGCATATCCCATTATTAATGTATTTCGGACTTGAAATTCTCAATGGTCAGAATTATCAGCCTGTACTCTATGCCGCATTGCTTCCCTCGATTGTTGCACCATTTATGTGGATGAAAGCAATGCAAACATTGGGGCCGAACCGATCAAGTATGTTTACCAATTTGGCACCAGTATTGACCGCTATTGTGGCTTATTTTTATTTGGGCGAGCAGTGGATGCCTTATCATACCATTGGCACTTTGATGGCGATATTTGGCGTAATTTTGGCACAGCGTAAAGTTTGAAAATGTCTTTTTTTGAATCTGCCTAGCGATGTTGGTGTGGTGTTTTTCCGGTATAGCGTTTAAAAAAAGTAATAAAACTTGAGCTATGTTGATAACCGAGCTCAATGCTTAATGCCTTAATAGAGACACCCATTCTGAGTTTTTGAATGGCGTATACAATTTTTGCGCGGTTGCGCCACTCGGCTAAACTCATATTGAGTTCAGTTTGGCTTAGACGTAGTAATTGACGCTCACTTAGCGAAAATTGGGAAAGGCATTGTTGTAAGCTCAATACAAAATGTTCGGATCGTGCTAAAAATTCTAAAATGGGTTTTAGCACCACATGATGGCTTTGTGGCAAGTAATGCTGATGCTTTGGTGCATGAAGTAATTGATCCAACAACACTTGTAGTAAATGGCGATAACGTTCTATTTCATCGGGTTGTGCAGATAGTGATAGCGTTTCTTCCACCAACAAACGGAAGAAAGGTTGAATGCTAAAAACCTCTGTTTGCTTTGGAAATTTTTGACATAAATGTGGGGCTAGACGAATCGCAACATATCGGATCGGTTGATCATCAATGGCAAAAGAACAATGCTCGGTTTGTGGTGGAATCCAAAGACCATAGCTTGCAGGCGAGAGATGATGTTGTCCCGCAATTTCATATTCAAACACACCATTTAAGCAAAAATTAAAATCTCCCCACAGGCAGCAATGAGGATAGACCGTGTCACTTTGTATGTAGTGTGCTTCGAATAACTCAATATCCTGCTCGATAAAATTGTGCATACGTCCCTGTTGCTGTGTCTAAACTACGGTATAAATGTCTGAAATGATGTATTTCAATTAAAACCGACATTCAGCACAATAACCAGATGACATTTGTATGCATTCAAGGCTCAAAGGAGGGCGTATGCAAGTTCAGCCACGATGGACGAAATTTGCCATTCTTTTACCTTTGGTTGCTGTTTTTATCTGGTCGTTGAATATTACTGTAACACGCTATGTGACGGATTATATTTCACCAGTCAGTATTAGTTTTTATCGCTGGTTCGTGGCGTTTATTATTTTAACCCCTTTCATGCTAAAAACAGTGTGGCAACAACGCGAATTAATTCAGCGATACTGGAAGCAACTGGCCGTACTCAGTGCATTTGGTATGGTGCTTTATCAAGGGTTGGGCTATACCGCAGCACATTATACGACGGCAACGAATATGGGGATTATTAATGCTTTTATTCCTGTCTTTACTATTGCTGTTTCTTTTATGTTGCTCAAGGATATTCCGAGCCCTTACGCATTAATTGGCTGTTTGATCTCATTTACTGGGTTGCTGTTTGTGGTTGCTCAGGGCGATTTTTCAAATTTACTGCAAATGGGTGGGCATCTTGGCGACATCATGATGATTTTTGCCGTGTTCTTTTATGCCTTTTATGGGGTGTTTCTGAAGAAATGGCAGTTACAAATTCCGTTGTTACTGAGCCTTTATGTGCAGATTTTTTTTGCTTTGCTTTACCACCTACCTTTTTTGCTCTACCTCGGTATTGATGCCATTAATATGAAAAATGCGCCAAGTGTATTTTATGCGGGTATTTTTCCATCTTTAATTGCACCATTGGTTTGGATGCTTGCTGTGCAGCAACTCGGGCCAAATCGAACCAGTATTTTTATGAATCTCACACCCGTTTTTACTGCTTTGATTGCATATTTTTGGTTGGGTGAACAGTGGATGTTTTACCACAGTATTGGAACCGTCATGGCAATTGGTGGGGTAATATTGGCGCAGCGCAAAGTGAAAGGGTAATTTTTGAAAAAAATTAATCAGAAATATTGCTTAAAAAAACAACAAACGAGATATGTTATTTCATAGAACAAATCTTTTGAAAGTGTAGTTTTTAGCGCATTTTTGAATTAAAAAAGTAAATGCTCGTCTTAAAAGTTTATCAAAAATAGATACATATTTTTATTAAATGGTTATAAAACATGAATAAATTGCATTTGTATTAGTTAGATTTATATAAAAAATCTATTTGTTAAATATAAAAAAATATTACATAATGCCTTCATCGTAAATGATCAAGTTCAGATGATGAATTACTTGATTGTTCACCCAGAGTTTTAAAGACCCTCTGGATGTGATTAATGCACATCCTTTTTTATGCTCAGCCGTCCCTATATGGCTGAGCTTTTTTTTGTCTAAAATTTAATGATTACGTTCATTGATCACCCGCAATTAAGCGCGGATGATTTCTCCAGTTTCAGCATCAATAATTTGACTTGGCTCTTGGCTTAAGCCTAAATCACCATTTAAATACTCTAGTTCATTGGCAAAATATTGACTGGCTTCTTGTAAAGAGCGTGCCGGATTTAATCCTGCAGGGTTGGCACTGGTCGAAACAATAAAACCATTAAATGCTTGGCATAAAGCGACACATAAAGAGTGGGTGGTAACGCGAACGGCTACTTTAGGATGGTTGCCTTTGATCCAGCTTGGGATATGTTCACCTGCAGGTAACAACCAAGTGGTTGCACGTTCAGTGGGTTTACGATTACTCCATGAGGCAATTACTTTTTCGCGCATTTCTGGGCTTAAGCCTTGGAGTAAATGTTCAATTTGTGCCACATTTGCTGCCAGTAAAATGACACCTTTTTCAATTGGGCGCTGTTTTAACTTTAAGATTTGGTGAAAGGCTTGCTCATTATAGGGATCACAGCCTAGGCCCCAAACAGCCTCTGTAGGATATGCCAGTACCTGACCTTTTTTGAGACAGGAAGCTGCTTCGGCAACAGAGGTGGTAATCATTTCTCGGCCCTTCATTTGTTTAACAAAGGGCTATTGTGAACCTAATTTGCCCATCCGACAACGTAGGTAATGTCCAGACTGTTGAATCGCATGTCCTAAAAGCTCTAATTCCATCAGCTTTCCTGTTAGCGTTGCAGCATCCATATTCAAATGAATAGACAATTGATCTAGATCTTGACCGACCCAGTCTAATTGTAAATATACCGAAATTAAGTCATCGGGAATGTGTTGTGTTGAGGATGAAATTGCTTGATCAATATTATTCTTTTCAAAGGTGTTGTTTGCAGCTTCGGCTTGCCATTGCGTTGCAAGCGCTAATTCTTCAATCACTTGTTGAGGATGATCAATTAAAATTGCACCATCACGAATCAGTTGATGGCAGCCTTGATGATGTTCACTGTATATATGGCCTGGAATGGCAAATATAGTTTTACCTTGTTCTGCAGCTAATTTGGCGGTAATGAGTGAACCACTTTTTAAGGTTGCTTCAGCAACAATCACACCCAAACTTAAGCCACTGACAATACGGTTGCGACGAGGAAAATGGTGCTGTAGGGGAGGAGTAAAGGGTAAAAATTCAGTGATGATGGTACCGTTCTGCTTCAGAATGTCTTGTCGAAGTGTTTGATTAGAACTTGGATAAGTCTGTTCTAACCCTGTGCCCATAACCGCAAGAGTACGTTGGTGTTGTAGTGCAGCACGATGTGCGGCTTCATCAATTCCTTGGGCTAAACCACTACAAATATAAAAGCCTTGTTCACTTAAATAGTAGGCAAAGTCATAGGCAACTTGACGTCCATGCGGGCTTGGTTTGCGACTGCCAACAATTGCTACTTGGGGGTGAATCAGGGCTTGAATATTACCTTGACCGAATAATAGTGGTGGCTTGTCCGGATAATGCTGTAGTTGCTGTGGATAGGCGGGATCGCATTGAGCTATCACAAAGTCACAATCTTTTTGAATCTGAATAAGGCATTTTTCGAATTGTTGTTGACTCGCATCTTGTTGAAAATCACGAAAGCGTTGTAAGTGATTTTTATGAATCCCCAGCATTTGCCAAGTTTCATATTGTTTTGGATCTAGGGCATGTTGCAGGGAAGGAAAATGCTGCTGAATCTTATAAAAACTCGTGAGCGAGTGCTGTACAAGAAACCACAGGCGAATGTAATCGAGTTGCAGAGGAGTGAGTGCATGAAGCATATAGAGACCTTTTGCCGTCTTCTTTTTATGTTTTTTATTTTTTAAAAATGAAATGAGGCTGTATGTCAGCCTCATTGATGATCCATGTTTAGGATTAGTCGTCCATCAGTGGTGGCTGAATGCTCGCACCAACTTTAATTGGTAATTCACTTTCTAGCACGTATGCGTAACTGAGGTTATCAAATGTTTTGAAGACCATAATGTTGCCGATACGTTGCCCCGGAAGTTGAACACGTTCTTTGGTCTTCGGATCTGTGACGATTTCGCCTTTTTGATTCACGCTAAATACATGACCAGATTGAACGCCTTGTAAACTACCACGGTCAATGGTTACTACACTGTGAATTGCAGCAGTTCCAATAGAGCCCATAACGCGAACAATGCTACCACCAGCAGTCACATTATCTGCATTGGTTGGGTAGAACAATGTTGGCAGCATTGGGTCGTATTCAGGAAGGACACGGTCACCACGACGAACCTCAGCATTGTAAGTGTCAGTCAATTCTAATGTGGTAATGTCATTCTCACCGCGAACAGCAACACCAGAAGCCACTTGAGTGAGCTCTAAACCAGCATTGTATTTTTTACCATTAGCATCAGTGAAAATGTACGGTTCGCCTTCGCGATAAACGGCGTAGCGTTGACCAACTTGCATGCCTTGACCGCGTGCATATACAGTTTGACCTTTGGCAGCCAATACACGTTGATCGGCAGTACCCAGAATATATGGTGTGCCTTCAATAGACTCAGGAGCAACGATCATGCTGCGCTCAAGCCATTGCTTGATATATTCTAATGGGATAACAGGAATGGCACTGTTTAATGATTCAACACGAACTTGAGGCTGAAGTTTGGTGCCGCCTGTATAGCGACGAATGATTCCTTCACAGCCATCACCTTCATCTTTACCAATGATCGGTCGACCATTGTAAGTACACATTAATAGGCGGTCGCCTGGGAAAATCCAATGAGGATTTTTAACGTGTTTATTACTTGCCCAGATTTCAGGCCAGCGAACTGGATTTTTTAAAAAGCGTTTTGAGATATCCCAAAGCGTATCGCCTTTTTTCACCACATAGACCTGTGGTGCGCCGGCTTTTAAAGAAGGTGGATTGACGTTGCGGGCAGGGGCAGCTTCAGCAACACTGATCATACCCATCCCCACACTTACACACACGGTAAGCGCCAATAATTGCTTTTTAAACCCCAAGGCACTAAAAGTTGGCATGCCCTTCAAAACCTTTTTCATTATCATAATTCCTAAAATTATGTATGTAGTTGCGTTATAATAACGATATTACACACAATTTTTTGATGAAGCATTCCTTCATTTTGTTTTTTGATCAATGGCATAAGTGAGGACGTCGTATGGCCTTATTACCTATTTTAAGTTTCCCTGATCCCCGTCTTCGTACCATTGCAAAACCAGTCGAAGAAGTTACTGACGAAATTCGCCAGTTAGCTGCCGACATGTTTGAAACTATGTATGAAGCACCGGGCATTGGCCTGGCAGCAACACAGGTAGATCACCATATTCAGCTGATTGTCATGGATTTATCTGAAAATAAAGATCAACCCATGGTATTTATTAACCCCAAAATTACGCCATTGACGCAAGAGACTCAGCCCTATGAAGAAGGCTGCCTATCTGTTCCACAAATATACGATAAAGTTGAGCGTCCGTCACGCGTAAAAATTCAGGCAATTAACCTTGAAGGTCAATCATTTGAGGTTGAAGCGGACGGACTTCTCGCTGTTTGTATTCAACATGAAATGGATCACTTAAATGGTAAATTGTTCGTAGATTATTTATCGCCATTAAAGCGTCAGCGTGCGCGAGACAAAGTAGAAAAATTAGTTCGCCAGCGCGAAAAAGAGAAGGTTGCAGTGAAGCGTTAATTGTATTCGCTGAAAAACTGGATTCTCAGCCCAATTTCGATTGGGCTTTGTTATACTTGGGGCAGACAAATTTTAGGGTTTGCCTGTGTGGTTGCGTAGTGGTCTGCTACTGTCCTTTGTAGCAGTGTTTTTACAGATTGCTGTATTTTTACAGCCCTTGTTGCCGAAGCAATATCAAATTGCTCCGGTCTGTGAAACCATCACGCGTGCACTTTTACTTCCAAATGTTCATTCTGAACATAGCGCTCATGGTCACCATGACCATGTATTAGTTGCTCAAACTCAATTCGATCATTCACACGAACATGATGCAAGCCATCAATGTCAGTACTGTACGGTTTACGGTAATTTGGTATTGCCACCAGAACTTGATGTACAGGAAATCTTAGATCGTATTCAAGTGCGTTTGATTGCTTTTCAAAAAGCCTTCAAACACGTTTGGTTTGTCCTTCAGCAACTTTTTTTAATCCCACAAGGTCGAGCCCCGCCACTGGCTGCATAAATCCGACGATTTTTACTTGGGTCTTAACTGGCTCCAGTACGCCTATATTTATGTATTCAGTGAGATAAAAAATGGCTCAGCCTAAATTCTTTCTACAGCCACTTGCGGCTGCAATTTGTGTCGCATGTTATTCCAATATGACTTTTGCAGCAGAGATGCCATCAGATATGGCCGAACAAACTGCTGTTCAAACACTCGCACCTATCGTGGTTACAGCACATCAAGGTAATGATGCCAATGGTTTAATTGTCCGTGCCAATCCAAAACAGCCAATTCAACCGATTCCTGCCTCAGATGGTGCAGATTATTTAAAAAGTATCGTGGGATTCAGCGCCATTAAAAATGGTGGGACCAATGGCGATCCAACTTTTCGTGGAATGTTTGGTTCTCGTATTAAAATTTTAACGGATGGCACTGAAAATCTTGGCGCGTGCCCAAGTCGAATGGATGCACCGACTTCGTACATTTCACCTGAAAGCTATGATCGGATTTCAGTGATTAAAGGGCCACAAACGGTGCAATATGCCAATACCGGTTCAGCAGCAACGGTGATTTTTGAACGTCGCCCTGAACAGTTTGATGCAGAGAAACACACGCGTGGACAAGTCACTGCTTTAGTCGGCTCTTATGGTCGTTTAGATACCAATGCGGAACTCGCAGCAGGGGATGAACAGAAATATATTCGACTGAATGCCAATCGCTCTACCTCCAACAGCTATCAAGATGGGGATGGCACAACTATGCCTTCTGACTGGATGCGTTGGAATACCGATGTCGCTTTGGGGTGGACACCAAATGAAGAGACTTGGATCGAGCTGACTGGTGGTAAAGCCGATGGTGAAGCCGTGTATGCGGGTCGTGCCATGGATGGATCTAAGTTTGCTCGTGAAAGTTTAGGCTTACGTTTTGAAAAGAAAAATCTCAGCGATGTGATTAAAAAAGTCGAGGCGCAGGTCAATTACAATTTTAATGACCATGTGATGGATAACTTTAGTCTGCGTGAATTTACGCCGAGCGCGATGATGGCCATGCCGATGGCGACCAATGTGGCACGTAAGACTTTAAATGCACGTGTTGCCATGACCAATGCATGGGATCAAATTGAGCTCATTACGGGTATTGATACACAAAATAATGAACACAGCATTCGTAAAGGCATGCATAACAGCTATAAAGATCAGCTACGTGAGACTGATATGGAATTTCAGTCGGTGGGTGCTTTCGCTGAACTAAATTATGATTTGGGTAATCGTAATGCCCTAGTTACAGGCGTACGCCTCGATCAAGTCGATGTGGATGCGGTGCAAAGTCATCAAAGCCGTCATGACGTATTACCGAGTGCATTTTTCCGTTTTGAAAATGTCCATCCTGAACATGACGATGGCAAAACCTATATGGGTCTAGGTTATGTCGAACGTATGCCGGACTATTGGGAATTGTTTAGTCCAAAATCGGGCAATGGTCATGAAAATACCTTTCAAAATATCGATATTGAAAAAACCTTACAGCTTGATATTGGCTATCAACATCAGCATAGTGCATTGAATTCATGGGCATCTGCTTATGTTGGTTTCATCAATGATTATGTCTTAATGACTTATAAAGGCATGCACGGCATGCTCAATGCCCATGCCCGTAATGTCGATGCTACTATTGCAGGCGCTGAAGCGGGTGTCGGGTATCAATTTAGTGATGCCATTCAGGCGGATGTCAGTGCAATGTATGCTTGGGGTAAAAACACAACGGATAGTAAACCGTTACCACAAATTTCGCCTTTAGAAGCACGTGTAAATGTACGCTATATCCAAGATAAATATACTCTAGGCGCATTTTGGCGAGTAGTTGATGGTCAAAACCGCATCAGTAAAGATCAGGGTAATATCGTCGGCTATGATGTGAAAAAGAGTGGCGGTTTTGGAACCTTGTCATTAAATGGAACATATCATATTCATGATGGTGTGGATTTATCTGTTGGTGTGGACAACGTATTAGATAAAGCTTATACCGAACATCTGAATAAGTTGGGTGATGCAGGTACTGGACTTGCAACAGATCAACAGTTCAATAATATTGGCCGTAATTATTGGGCACGTATTTCCATGAAATTCTAAACTTTGCATCATGTCCCAATAGATTGCGAAATGAAAAGCAGAGTCTAGACTCTGCTTTTTTTTATTGATGCATGCTGGCCAATTGCTTGGCTTTAGATTGATACAGCGCCAAGCCTAATTTTTGTATTTCACGTCCTTTTTCTTGTAACTTTTGCTTTAAACTCGGCACATGTTTTGCCCCTGTATACAGCACGAGATTACGCACTAAAAGGTAGTATGCAAACCAAGCAGCGGACTGAGGTTGAAGTCCGAGTTTGTGCATACGTTTCTTGCCAATAAAAAACTGTGTTAGTTCTAAATGCTGTCGATACGCAAGTTTTTGTTGAATCGGGCGTAAATATTTATACTGCCGTTCAAAAGGTTCTTTGGATAAACTCGCCCCGAGCGCTGCGCTACTTGCATCTGATTTCGGATGGACAAATTGCATCCAATATAAAAGTTTCCAACCTTCAGATTCTTTTTCAATTAACCACTTTTCATCGATTCCCATCAGCCAACCAACGTAGCGCCAAAAATGTAGAAAATCTTCAGATTCCTGCTTTGATGGAAAAATCCCTAAAGCGCGGATGCCTAGCAACACGACACTGCTGAAAGCAAGGTTGGTCATGGCAAGATCGAATTGATTAATTGGCGTGCCCCACGTTGTATTGTCCCAACTTTTGCCCTTTTGTAGTTGATGACGAACCAAAGCGTGAATAAACCTCACATAGATAGTCGAAGTAAACCCAGCATTAAAACGATTTAAGCCATTCGGTTCCGTAATATCAATCCACCATTTAGTCGTTTCAGCCAAACGTGTGCCGGCTTGTTTATTTAAAGCCCCAGTCATCATTAATGGTTGGTTAAAACCTGGATAGAGATAACCAGCCATTAAGGATAAATCCCTTAAAATAAACCCATTATTAATACCTAAGCGGTGAGTAAACTGCAAAGCATGTTCAATTTTAGTGTGTTCCAACCAATTGGGAATCTGTTGGATATGCTGAAAAAATACTTCCAGTTCGGGAATGGTGTGGGGGAGTTGATCGATCCCTTTAAATAGGGCAGTTTCAAAATATTCACGATGCAGCTTCGGATTTTTCATCATCCATGTGATGATTTTTTCCATTTCAGTGTCACCGGTTTGCAGTGCTTTGTTTAGAGACAGGTATTCTGCATAACTGGGTTGAGTCGAGCCCTTGGTTAAATGTGTAAGGGCAAAGCTCAGAATGTTACTTTGCTGGGTAGAGCTAAACGGCGCAAGTCTGGAATGAAAGAATGTAGACATTGTTAATACTTCAATGTTGTTGTTTAATTCAACACTAATATGAATATTTATTCGCATTCAATTCGTATAATTAAAATGATTATTGGATGTAACGCATGAGAAAAAGACCCCAGCAGCAGCGTGCACGTCTCATTGTAGAAAGTATTTTGGAGGCGGCGCAGTGGTGTATCGCAGAATATGGCTTGCTAGAATTGACGACACCAAAAATTGCCGATAAATCTGGTGTAAGTGTAGGTTCGATTTATCAATACTTTGAAAATAAAGAGCAAATCGTCGAAGAACTCTTATTACGTAAATCAGAACAATTGGGGTTGGCCTTAAAGCAAACCATTGTAGAGCAAGAGCAACAGACCATATACGAAGTTATTCCACTGAGTATTCAATTTGGTTTTGATATGTTGAAAGCTGATCGAGGTTTCTTTATCGAGATTTTAAAACACTGGCATCAATACAGTCGTTCAGATGCCTCTCAGGTTTTGGAAAAACATTTTTTTGAAGTTGGCATGTATTTATTTAACCGTTACTACCAACATTGGAGCTTTGAAACACTGAAAAATCGCTCATTTGTGATCATTAATAGTACTTTATTTACCATGATGCGCTATGTGAGTAATAACGACTTTTTAATTACTGAACAACAGCTTAAGAGAGAGTTGTCCAATATGATTTTGGCTTATTTAGAGTTTAAAGATGAAGTGAACTAAAATGAAAAATCTTGCTGAACCACATAGATAAAGCTTAACAATAAATTCAATTACTCAATAAAATAAAAAAAGAGTGTTTAAATGGTTGTTCAGCATTTAGAAAATATAAAAAAAGTTATGCTGGCCATTCGATTTTTCATAATTTAAATCTGACTTGGTGTGAAGTCGGTGTCTTAGCTATTACAGGTGAAAACAGAATAGGAAAATCTACATTATTACCTATGATTGCCGGTTTATTGGAGAGTGATCAGGGGCAGGATCTACATTAATGAACAAGAACAGAGCGCCAGTAATGATGAATATAAAAAATTAGTGGCATATGTACCTGATAAAAGTCCCGTGTATGATTTTATTCAGGGAGCGGAGTTTCTAAATTTGATTTGTAGCATTCGAAAGCTTAGCGCGGATGCTTATTGCAAATTTATCTCGTGGTTTAAATTAGAAGAATATTTAGATATACCATTTGCCCAGATGTCTTTTGGGACCACTAAAAAATTTTTACTTATTGCAGCTTGGGGTAATTAAAATGGATTTAAAGCATCATTTTGAGCATGACTAAAAATTTTGGATTGCTCAAAGTGTGCGAATGAATCAATTGAATCGAGCGGAATACATTGTATTGCTATTTATTGCGCTACTTACTTATTACCTTCAATTTTCTGGATAACTCAAAGCAATAGTGTGAAAAGTAGTGTAGGTATGATTATTCCCTTGATCACGATTTATATTACTTTTATTCGATGGATCTATCGTAAACCTATAGAAATATACGGTGTCCTCCCCGTAATTATGGCTTCTATCTGGTTTGGATTAATTTTTTATGCGCTCATTTTTTACTAAAAAACACGTTTTTTAGTAAAAAAAGCCCATTTTGCAGAATAAATAAACAAACGTTGCATATTTTAAAAAATAAATGTGAAAAGGTGTTGCGTTGGGTAAGAAATGCTGTAGAATGCACATCCATCGGCGGTGATGAAGATTAAAACTTCTGATAAAACAGTGACTTAGTTAAGATTGATTAAGTTGGGTTTTAGAAAGAAAGTTTAAAATAATTTGAATTACTAGTTGACACTTTAGAAATAAAGCGTAATATAGCCGACCTAGCTTGCTGGTGACGAATCAGCAAGAAGATCATTAAGAGATTATGAAGAACAACTTGTGTGGATTTTTACTAGTTGATCAGTCGAAATTATTTTCATTGATTGATGGTAGAAATTACTCGAAGTTTATTTGAGAAATTAAT
>NZ_VOYM01000050.1:0-29824 GCF_013420285.1 Acinetobacter sp. YH01019 | reverse complement strand
AGATCCATGCACGTGTAGCAGTTCTTAACAGATTTACGGAATTAGGTCGACCACTTACCCAAGTTACGCCTTAAATTTGGCTCAATTAGGGGCGCTTTGCATTTCAAATCTTTGTGCAACAAAGCCAATACAATCTATAATATTCATGTAAATATTCAACCTATTTCACACAATTTTGTATTAATTTGATTTATTTTCGTTATTTTTTATACAAATGTATTTTATTAATAATGAGTTAATATTATTTTTATTTAAACTTATCAATATTAATTAATTGAGCATTTAATTTTACCAATTCTTCTTTTTGATGAGTAACATAGATGATTGGCATATGTAGTTCATGATTTACTTTATTAATAAACTGAATCACATTATTTTTTAGCTCAATATCTAAACCATTGAGTGGCTCATCTAACAACAATAACTCAGGTGAAGAAAATAACGCCCTTCCAATAGAAATTCTTTGTAGTTCCCCGCCAGATAATTGACTGGATTTTTTAGTTAATAATTTCTCAATATCTAAGACCTCAATAATCTGATCATATTCAAATTTTGTCTTATTTCTCTTTAAATACTTTAAAGGGTAAAGTAAATTTTGCTTAACATTTAAATGAGGAAATAATGTTGCTTGTTGAAAAACCAATGCAATTTTTCTTTTATGCATCGGTATAAAAATATTATTTTCTATATCCACAATTTTAGTATGATTTAATTCAATTAAACCTCTTGTTGGTTTATGAATCCCGACTATATTTTTTAAGAACGTAGATTTTCCTGCACCTGAGCGCCCCACGATACCGAGTACACCAGTTTCCATCTTAAAATCAACATTCAGACTGATAGATTCATTTTGATAATCAAATTTACATACAAGCAATATCAACCCACCATTTTATAATATTTTTGCATAATCCAATAATTTACAACCAATGCAGAGAAAGCCAAAACCAAAGACAATGTAACTAAGCGCATGGCCATTTGTTCACCATCAGGCTGCTGTAGCAAGGAATAAATTGCGATTGGAATGGTACGGGTTTCATTTGGAATGTTCCCGACAAACGTTATCGTTGCCCCAAACTCACCAAGACTTCGACTGAAACAGAGAATACTCCCAATCAAAATACCTGGCAGCGCTAAAGGTAAACTAATACTACAAAAGACTTTAAACGGGCTCGCACCCAGTGAGCCTGCTACTTGCTCTAATTGTTGATTAATCATTTGAAAGGATAAGCGGATTGGTTGCACCATTAATGGAAAAGCGACAATCATTGACGCCAATACTGCCCCTTTCCAGTTAAATGCGAATTGAACACCTATTTGATTAAAGTATTTCCCAATGAGACCCTGATTACCAAAAAGCACCAATAAGAGATATCCAAGCACCACAGGTGGCAACACCATTGGCAATTGAAGTAAGGCTTCAACTAAAAATTTGAATCGAAAATCATAGCGTGCTAATACCCACGCAAGCGCTATCGCGAAAGGAAGGCATATCATCACTGCAAAAGCACCAACTTTGGCCGATAGATAAAGCGCGTTTAACTCTTCAGGCGATAACATTGCAAGGCCTGTCTACAATTTAAATCCATATTGGAAAAACACTTGCTTGGCTTGCCCATTCGCTTTAATAAATTGGGCGAACTGAATTGCATCCTTGTTTTTTTGCCCTTGCATGGTTAATGCAATTGGATAAATGATTGGACTGTGCGAGTTTGCTGGAAATGCTCCCACCATTTTGACTTTTTTACTGATGAGTGCATCCGTTTTATAAACGATGCCTGCTTGGCATTCACCACGCTCAACAAAGGCCAATGCTGAGCGCACATCATCTGTTCCAACAATACGGCCGTTTAAACTGTTCAACCAATTTAGTTTGATGAGACTTTGCTTCGCATATTTACCAACTGGCACGGACTCCATTTGCCCTGTACACAAATGCCCTTGGAAGGATTGCGAAAAATTAAATTGCGGGACTGCCTTAAACTGCATTTTTGTATTGATTGGGCTAATCAAAACCAATTCATTTAATAAAAAAGGCTTTACTTGAGTCGGTTGTACTTTTTGCTTTTGCACCAAATATTTCATCCAGTCTTGATCAGCTGAAAAGAAAACATCGCTGCTTGCTCCAGCTTCAATTTGTTTCGCCAAAGCACCAGATGCACCAAATACAGGTATTATCTCAATCTTAGGATTTTGTTTTTGATACAATTTGATAATATCAGTAATAGCATTAGTCAGGCTGGCTGCTGCATAAATTTTGACTGTTTCCGCTTGGACTAAATTGGAAAAAATCACAGTCGCAAAGCTGAATAGAATTTTCTTCATCATGATTTTTCTCATTTTTTAAGGCTTATCTAACAACTATGCTTTTTCAATAAAAAATATATGGCACAGCTAGAAGTTAAAAACTTAAATAAATAGTCCTTGTAACTTTGTACCTACAACCATTTTCTCACCTGCGGGAACACGTACTAAACAATTCGCGTGCATTAAATTGCTCAACATGTGAGATTGCTGCTTGCTTAGGCTATTTAACAGTAATTGACCATCATTAAATTGAACAGTCATCCTAAGGAATCGCTCTCGCGTATCGGCTTTTAACTCATGCTGAATCGTGCCGCTAAACCATTCAGGAAGTTTTTTCTGACCTTGTAGGACTTTAACTAAAGTCGCTGTATAAATTTGCATACCTGCATAAACAGCAGCAGGATTACCCGGTAGCCCCAATAAATAACAATGACTGCCATCCTGACGTAGTAAATCTGCAAACAGCATTGGCTTCCCAGGCTTTTGTTTGACTTTCCAAAAGATCTGTTCAAACCCCAGTTTTAAAGTAACAGGGCGAACAAAGTCATAATCACCCACTGACACACCACCCGTGGTGAGAATAAGGTCATATTCATTTTTCAATCGATTCAACAATGCTGTTACGGCTTGCTCTGTATCTGCAACATGCATGATATCGACCTCTTGGCTTCGAGATTGAAACCACGCTTGAATCAACGGGGCATTGGCATCAAAAATTTTACCTGATGCTAAATCCTCTACATTTACTGAAACTTCATCTCCAGTAATCACCACGGCAATTTTTGGATATTTGAAAACCTCTATATTTTTCACACCGGCCATGCTCAATGCTGCAATTGCACCCACACTGAGTTTTTGACCTAAATCTGCTAACAATTGCCCACATGCGACTTCTTCCCCTACATCACGTATATCAGCGTGAGATTGAAGTGGTTCAGTGAGTACGATTTTCCTAGTTTCACCATTATCTAGTAGCTGCACAATTTCTTGACGTGCAACAGTGGAAGTATTGGCCGGAATTTTTGCGCCTGTAAAGATGCGAATGGCTTGCCCTTGTTGGAGTTGAATCTCTAAATTTTGTCCTGCTCGAATTTCTCCAATCAATTCAAATGAAGTGCCCATACCCAGTGTTGCTGGCGCGGCACAAATGGCATAACCGTCGACTGCACTTTGTGAAAATAAAGGTAAATTGATCTTTGAATAAACCGCTTTGGCAAGATAGCGATTTAAGGTTTGATCTAGTGTAAGTGTCTCTATGTCAAGACTCTGCGTATGATCAAGTAACATTTGTAATGCCTGATCCACTGAGATGAGTCCCTCTTCAGATCCGCAACCGCCATGCGATACAGTAAGGTTTTTTGTAGGTTTTAATTCTTTACTTAGTGCTTGATTCATTGATAGCCCCCTGCATGCGGAATATTTTTTTGCACGTCAAATAAATGAACTAATGCAGGTAAGACCGCAATCAAGGACTCTTTTGCACCTTGACGGCTGCCCGGTAAAGTCATGACTAAACTTGTATCAATATAGCCTGCTACTCCACGACTTAGCGCTGCATACGGCGTACGTTTTTGTCCGAAACTGCGGGATGCTTCCATTAGCCCCGGTATTTCACGTTGCAGTAAAGGCTGGATGGTCTCTACGGTTAAATCTTTTGGCCCAAGTCCTGTTCCACCTACGCTGAGAATCAAAGGATATTGATTTTTTTGCTGCTCAATTAAAGCCACTAATTGTTCTGGGCTGTCTGGAATGACTTGATAGTTAATATCGCTAAAATTGGCTTCTTGTAAGATTTCTAGGACATTCTGCCCTGCTGTATCTGGCTTTTTACCTGAAGCCACAGTGTCTGAAAGTACGATGACTGAAGCAGACAAGCTTTCTTTCAATACACGGGTAAAATGCGATTTCCCACCTTTTTTCTTTTCTAGTTTAATCCCATCCAATAACAAATCTTCAGGTTCACAATGCGGTTTCAGCATGTCATATAAGGTCAATCCTGCAAGACTGACTGCTGTTAACGCTTCCATTTCAACCCCTGTCGGGCCAATGGTTTCCACCACTGCTGAAATTTCCACATACGCATCAAAAAGCTCGTATTCCACATCAGCACGATAAATCGGTAAGGGATGACAAAGAGGAATGAGTTCATCTGTGCGCTTTGCGCCTAAAATGCCGGCAATTCGAGCTGTTTTTAGCGCATCACCCTTTTCAGTATTGCCATTTCGCAACAGTTCAATGCAATGTGGGGGCGCATGCAATATACCTATTGCAATAGCTGTGCGGTAACTTTCTGCTTTCATGCCCACATTTTTCATGTTTTTTTCCTGTTTATTTGTGTATTGCTATTTTTTTGAGGCTTTACAGATGCCATTGATAGATATTGGCATTCTGCTGAATATTTTTTTGAACCAAATGATGATCATCACCGTGCGGATGTTCATGTGTATGTAAACAATGTGAATGTGATGATGGCGTTTTAGCTTCAGTAAGAACATGAAGTTGTGATAATTGATCTGAATGATTTTGTTGATCTTTACGAATACAACAGCCTTCTACAAATTGACTGCTGCCATCCATGTAAAATTCCTCTTTCCACACAGGCACTTCATGTTTGACCCGCTCTACAGCTTCTTCACATGCTTCAAAGGCCTCACGACGATGTGGGGCATAAGCCATAGCAATAATTGCGGTATCACCAATACCAAGTGCGCCAATACGGTGTACCACGCGCACATAAGACACACCATATTTAAGCTGAATGTCTCGTTCGATTTGCCGAATCATTTTTTCAGCCACTGGCGCATAAGCTGTATATTTCAGTGCTTTCACCGCGCGGCCTTCATGATGATTGCGCACTGTGCCAATAAAAATGCCAATACCACCACATTCAGGAAAAGATTGAATTCCATCAAATACAGCTTGTTGAAGTACAGTGTCCTGAATACGGTTAAAATTGTTCAGTTCCATCTTTAACCTCCTGCTACAGGTGATAACAGCACGATGACAGCGTCATGTTTTAAAATCGTATTTCGGCTAATGATGTCTTCACCCATTGCACAAGCACAGCGCTCTAACGAGCCATATGCATCTGGATAGGCACGAATCACATAATCTAAAACATCATCCACTGTAGATCCGACCGTGCATTGCAAACTTAGATCTTCAGGTAACTGACGCTGAATTGCGCCATAACTTTCAATTTTAATGTTGATCATCTGTATGAGTAATTCAGCCATTTTTAACCTCCAATCATGTGCATGCTGATCTTTCGTGCATAAGAGGGTTGCTTCGTATGTTCTTGTTTTAATGCTTTTTGAATCGCATCATAGCCTTGCGCTTTGTGCCAAATATAGTTGGCTAATTGATCTTGCAGCTCCAATTGCGCTTGCATTACATCTGATTGAGCTTGCCAAGCGTGTGCTAAGTCGATTGATTGTGTATATAGATGCTGTGTGAGGCCATTTTCTAGAAAAGCCTCAGTTAAATGCTGAATTTCAGACTTCAGTTTCAAACCGTTTTGTGCAAATAAGCAGTTAAAAAATTCACCCTGTGCATTCAATCTTAGACGGTCACAGGTTCCGCAAAATGAATTGCTAATCGTTGAAATAATACCGACAGATTTGCCATTTATATTGTAATTACGTGCTGGGTTCGAACCCTGTCCATAGTGTATGCGTACGGTAAATTCTTTTGATAATGCATTTAAAATTTCTTGCTCAGTCACCACAGCATCGGAAGACCATTTTTGATCACCATCGAGGGGCATAAACTCAATAAAACGGGGTTCAAATTGATTGTTATGTGCCCATTTCACTAAAGGAATAATTTGATCTTCATTTATGCCTTTCATCAATACCGTGTTGATCTTAATGCTCAGACCAGCTTGTGCTGCGGCTTCAATTCCTGCCAATACAGGGTTAATTTCTTTTTGTGTTAATACCTTAAATTGAGCTGCATCTAAACTGTCTAAACTGATATTTAGATCATCCAAACCTGCTTGCTTTAAACTTGCTGCATATTTCACTAAATAATGACCATTGCTGGTCATTGAAATGCGTTTTAACCCTATGCTTTTGAGCTGTTGTAACTGCGCTATAAAATGTACGACCCCATGACGCATTAAAGGTTCACCGCCAGTAATGCGGATTTGTTCTATCCCTTGCTGCACCATAAATTGGCAAAATACAAAAAGTTCGTCAAAACTTAATAACGCATGCTTTTTCATCCATTCAGGATGTTCAGGCATGCAATAGACACACTTAAAATTACAGCGATCCGTCACCGAAATACGGAGCTTGCGCTTTTGCCGTCCAAATTGATCTTGGAACACGCGGTGCTGATTTAGGTATGTCATGCTATTCATCATCATATCCATGACGTCGATTGCGCTGTTATTGCACAGCATAAAAATGACGCCCTATTTCCATGCTGAATAAATTGCAAAAAGTGTTCCAACTTTGGGCTTATGTAAAAAATGATTGAATCTAAAGACAAAAATTTCCTACTCACACTGATCAACAGCGTGAGATAGATTAAAAATCAGATTGAATTACAGAAAGTTCAGTTGTCGGTGCTGTTGCAGCTCATCAAAGGAATTAATGCTGTGAAAAAACAGTGCACGGTTTTTAAAACTTGCCACTTGCATGTGCATTTCAACAAAACAGTGCTTTAAACTGCGCTGATTTTGCTCAAGATGATGTTCTATGGTCGGCAGACTACTTCTTTTGAGCAAGCAAAATGGATACAAGGCTTTTCCATTAATCTCTACAACTGCCACTTCACATCTTGGATTACGCTGGATTGCCTGATGTAATCTGGAAATCACTTTGTTCGGAATGTAAGTCACATCACAAGGCACAAATAGCACATAGTCCGATTGCACATGTGACCATGCACTTTTCATTCCCATCAGTGGCCCATGAAAGCCCGCTTCATCGTCTTGGAAGTATTGAATCGATGGTATGATCCGTTCATAAATTGAATGATCACGATGACTATTAACCCAAACTTTTTCAGCGCGAGATTTGAGCTGCTGATGAATTTTGATGAGTTGAATTTCATTATCAAATTTTTGCAAAAGTTTATTGATGCCATTCATTCGGCGTGCTTGCCCACCCGCCAAAATCACCACATCCGTTTCTGCATAGGTTACAGGGATTCGCTGTTTTCTTGTCATTCTGCATACTCCGTTTGACACGCTTTAATTAAGCCGCGTATTTCAGGTAAACAAGACCCGCAATTTCCACCTGCTTTCAAGCAAGCAGTGACTTGTTTTTCATTGCTAATATTGTTCTCTTTAATGGTTTGAATGATTTTGTTTTTACCAACTTTAAAACAACTACAAACTAAAGGTCCATCATTATTACCCATTGACATCGCTTGTCCCGCCAACAATGCTTTGCGGTGCATTGCACTTAAACGTTCACGTTTAAATAGGCTTGCCACCCAGTCGCGATCAGGCAATAAATCTGTAGGTGCAATATATAAACTTGCAATAAGCACGCCATTTTTCAGCACCACACTGTGGGAGATTTGTGCCGATTGATCTTCTAAATTGAGCCATTCAAAATCTTCATCGGTAAATGGCAACAAATGTTTTAACTGTTCTGTGGTCGTGCTGAATTTTCGTCGATCTGCCAACTCGTAACGAATGGCTTTGGCTGTTTGAATTTTTGTCCACCACACCGTTTTTTGAATCGTGGGCTGAACAATGTGCTCAAATCCTTGACGCACATACAGCACACCTTGCCACTGGGTATAAAAGGGCTGAATTGTCACAGGCGTATGCTTAAATTCAGGTTCACCTGAAATCGCATCCACCACGGGGTTAACCACTTTGCCAATTCGGGCATCAGATGCAACTTGATCATTCCAATGAATCGGCGCGAAGATTTGCCCGCGACGAATATTGTCGCCAATCTGTGCGCGTAATACACATAATCCCCACTTCGAGCGCACCTCAATAAGTTCGCCATCTTTAATGCCATATTTAAGTGCATCATTAGGGTGCAGCTCACAATAAGGCTCTGCACGGTGCGTGGCTAAATTTGCAGATAATCCTGTGCGGCTCATGGTGTGCCATTGATCACGGATTCGGCCAGTATTCAAAATCAGCGGGTATTCTTGATCCGTTTGATTTACAGGATCTATGGCGCTAGTCGCAATAAATTTAGCTTTGCCATTGGCATGGCTAAATTCGCCTTGTTGAAATAATCTTGAGACATCAGCATCTACTTGATTTTTATCTATAACAGGCCACTGTATTGGCGCTAGTTCATCATATTCTTCAGCTGTTAAATGACTTAAACCTTGTAAGTTAAAATAGCGAAAATGACTGGTTTCATTCCGCTCTGCTAATGGTGCATTTTCATAGCTAGAAAGCTGACCATGTTCAATAAAAATCTCATGACTATTTATATAATTAAAGCCAGAAAAGCCCATTTTTTTTGCTACTTGTGCAATCGCCCACCAATCGGCTTTAGCCTCATCAGGCGCATCTAAAAATGCGCGTTGCCGTGAGATACGGCGTTCAGAGTTAGTGACCGTGCCGTCTTTCTCTCCCCAACCGAGCGCAGGTAACAATACATCTGCATATGCAGTGGTATCTGTATCTTGGCATATGTCTGATACCACCACCAATTCACATTGCTCTAAAGCCCGTTTGATTTGATCCGCATCTGGCATGCTGACCACAGGATTCGTCGCCATAATCCAAATGGCTTTAATCTTGCCGCTTTCCACTGCCTGAAATAGATCGACTGCTTTTAGCCCAACCGAATCTGCAATGTACGGGCTTTGCCAAAACTGCTGTACCAATTGACGATGACTTGGATTGTCCAAATCCATATGACTTGCCAGCATATTGGCCAGACCGCCAACTTCACGACCACCCATAGCATTTGGCTGACCTGTCATTGAAAATGGCGCAGCACCTAATTTGCCAATTTTTCCAGTCAGCAAATGACAATTAATAATACTGTTGGCTTTATCTACCCCACGCGAAGATTGATTCACCCCCATTGAAAATAGGCTCATGATTTTTTCAGTTTGAGCAAATTTTTCAAAAAATAACTGTAATTTTTCAACTGAAATACCTGTTCGCGTTGCTACAGATTCAATTTCAGATTCTGATGTGCTGCTCTCTAGAGCTTGCGCCAAACCATCGGTATAATTCTGAATAAATGCATGATCTGCATAGTTATTTTTAGAGAGATATTGCAGTAAGCCATTGAACAGCGCTACATCTTGCCCAGGTAAAATTGGCAAATGTAAATCTGCTGCTTCACAAGTACTGGTAAAACGCGGGTCAATAACCACAACAAATAAGTCGCGCTGCTCTTTGGCTTTCATAATGCGTTGATACAGCACAGGATGACACCAAGCAGTATTTGAACCCACCAGCACGACCATGTCTGTATGTTCAAAATCTTCATAGCTCGCTGGAACTAAGTCTTCCCCAAAAGCACGTTTATGTGCAGCCACTGCAGACGACATGCAAAGACGTGAATTGGTATCAATATTGGCTGTGCCCAAATAGCCTTTAACAAATTTATTCACCGCATAATAGTCTTCAGTCAGCAGCTGTCCTGACACATAGAATGCAATACTGTCACGGCCATAATCATCAATACATTGTTGAAATTTATCAGCTATGGTTGTAATTGCTGTATCCCAATTAGATTGTATGCGGTTCGCTTTTCGCCCAAGCATTGGATGCAGAACACGAGTTTCTAAGCCAAGTGTATCTGCCAAATTACTGCCTTTAATGCAAAGTTTTCCATAGTTTGAAGGATGATTTAAATCTCCCTCTACCGTAACTTTTTGCCCCAAAGCTGTTTGTGTTACTTTGGCCGTTACTCCACATCCAACACCGCAATATGGACATGTGGTTTGTGTAGTTTTTACATTTGCTGCGGTGGAGCTATGCAGTTCCACAAGAGGAATACTATTCATTTCTGCTTTGCTCCTTACATCCAATCTTAATAAATTGGGGGTTATGATCGATTTCAAAAACTGACTAAAAATCTAGGTTCAAGATGATAGTGGCTATCACGTGGTGGCATGGATGCCACCGTTGGGCGGGGGTACATGGATGTACCCCTCGCCCAACAAAGGATTTTTGTCACTTTTGATCCTTCAAAAGTGAGTCAATACCTATGCAAATAGAATTAACGTAAAATGAAAAATTGAGGTCGTGATTGTTATTCTTCCGATGAATAATGAATCAACCCGCTTTCTTTAAAGCAAAATCTTTACCAAACAATAATTTATTTCGAATAGAAGAAATTGAGCTTTGATCCGCAATCAGTTCGGCATACCATGCACCATCATCAGTATCGCCAAATAAAACCGCACCGATGACCTTATCTTTTTGAATAATAATGCGTTTATAAATCTGACGTTTTTCATCATTTAAAATGATGTCCTCAAAATCATCTAATGGTTCAAAGTTTCCAGCTGAAAACACATCACAACCACTCACCTTTAACTGTGTAGGCACCGTGGGTGCTTTGAAGGTCAGGCTGCCATGCTCAGCCAAGTGCGATGCACAAATGAAGGCTTGCCCCCAAAGCGGTTCAACCAAACCAAAAGTTTGATTTCGATGTTCAATGCATTCACCAACTGCATAAATACTTGGGTCATAAGTTTGCATGGTGTCATTAACCAACACGCCGCGGTTACAGCGTAGCCCCGCACTTTGCGCCAATGCCATATTCGGACGAATCCCCACAGCAAAGACCACTAAATCTGCATCCAATACTGTGCCATCTTTTAAATGCACAGATTTAACATGACCATCTTCTCCAATTAAGCTTTCGGTATTGGCTTCAGTAATAATACGGATGCCCTTTTGCTCAATCGATTTTTTTAGCATATGACTGGCTTTAGTATCCAATTGACGGTCCATAATTCGATCCATCAAATGCAATACCGTGACATTCATACCACGCTGTTTTAAGCCATAAGCCGCTTCTAATCCCAACAATCCACCACCAATTACGACTGCATTTTTCGCACGTTTAGCCATATCCAGCATTATGTTTACATCGTAAATATCCCGAAAACTCAGTACGCCTTTTAAATCAGCACCAGCGATTGGCGGTACAAAAGGCGTCGAACCAGTGGCTAATATTAAACGGTCATAATCCACCACAATGCCGGTTTCGGTATAAACCTGTTTGCGAGGACGGTCGATGCGCACCGCGCGATCACCAGCAATAAAATGAATGCCTTTGTCTGCATACCACGCAGGTGGATGCAGCATAATATCTTCAATGGTTTTATCACCAGAAAGCACTGGAGACAGCATGATACGGTTGTAATTGCCCCAAGGCTCTTCACCAATCACGGTAATCTCATAACGTTCGGGTGCCATATCCAGCAGATCTTCTAAGCAGCGCATACCTGCCAACCCATTACCAATCAGCACCAGCTTCATTTTTTCCTGTGCTAATCCATTGTTGGTGATATAGGTTTTTTGCGCCGTTGGGCTAACAAAAACTTTGCCCTGTTCAATCTTGCTTGGAAACACCAGCAGTTTTTGCTCTTTGTCTTCCAAGCAGCGCCCTGTAGCGAGACTAAAATGCTGTTTATAAATTGGCGACGCTACCACACGCTCACCCTGTAAATCCCCCACAATACCGCGCGACATCACAAAGGCTTTGCTGAATGGATCTTGATTGCTGAGCGCATAGACGCGTTTTTCTGAACCGACACGGAAAATAGCAATTTGCTGATTTTCAATGAGTGCTCCAACACCTGTATTAGGCGTAATATCTTCTAATGCGCAGATTTCAACCCAGTCCAGTTCATTCATTTCTTTTAAAATTGTCATGTTCATTATCCTTATTCTATTTACGCTTCTACCACTGGAATACGGCTACCATCACGTTCTGCCTCATTTTTAGGGCGAATTTGACCGCGGACCGAAGCAAATTGAATATGCGGATCATTTTGCTGTTCAGCTTTGGCATTCACAAAAGTGACAAAGCGTTTGCGCACTTCAGGGTCTTCCACCGCAGTACGCCATTCATCTTGATAAGTTCCGACAACATGGCTCATGCGACGTTCTAATTCAGCCGCGACACCTAAAGAATCATGCACAACAACATCTTTTAAATAATCTAAACCTCCTTCCATATTGTCGCGCCACACAGAAGTCCGTTGTAAACGATCCGCAGTTTGGATGTAGAACATAAAGAACCGGTCGATATATTTGATTAAAGTTTGTGTGTCTAAATCAGATGCTAAAAGCTCTGCATGACGTGGTTTCATACCGCCGTTGCCACATACATAGAGGTTCCAGCCTTTTTCTGTGGCAATCACGCCCACATCTTTACTTTGTGCTTCTGCACATTCACGAGTACAGCCAGACACTGCCATTTTAAGTTTGTGTGGAGATCGCAGTCCTTTGTAACGATTTTCTAGGAAGATGGCTAAACCCACAGAATCATCTACACCATAGCGGCACCATGTACTGCCAACGCATGATTTCACTGTTCTTAATGACTTACCGTAGGCATGCCCAGATTCAAAGCCAGCTGCAATTAACTTTTCCCAAATTTCAGGCAATTGATGCACTTGCGCACCAAACATGTCTACACGCTGACCACCCGTTAATTTAGTGTACAGGCCATATTCTTTCGCAATCTGACCCACTGCAATTAAACCATCTGGGGTGACTTCACCACCTGCCATACGTGGTACAACTGAGTATGAACCGTCTTTTTGAATATTGCCCAAATAGTAGTCATTACTGTCTTGCAGGCCTGCATGGCTTGGCTTCAGCACAAAATCATTCCAACAAGAAGCTAAAATATTAGCTGCCGTTGGTTTACAGATATCACAACCCAATCCATGACCATGATGCTGAATCAAATCATCAAAAGTTTTAATTTCATTGACGCGAACCAAGTGATACAGCTCTTGGCGTGAATACGCAAAATGCTCACACAGATGGTTATTGACTGTAACTCCTTGACGCTGCAATTCCGATTTTAGAACTTGAGTCACCAGCGGCGCGCATCCTCCACAAGCCGTTGCGGCTTTAGTACATTTCTTTAATGCGCCGAGTGATGTTGAACCGCCTGCAATCGCTTCGCAAATATCTGCCTTAGACACGTTATTGCATGAACAAATGGTGGCGCTGTCAGGCAACAGATCAACACCACTACCACCTGCTTTTGCAGAAGATTGCTCAAAACCTGGCATGATTAAACTTTCAGGATTTTCTGGAATAGCCAATCCATTCAGCATCATTTGCAGTAAATCGTTATATTCTTTGGCGCAGCCCACCAGCACAGCGCCAAGCAGTTGAGTTTTTGCGGCATCCACTACAATCTTTTTATACACCTGCGCTGCTTCATCCGCATAAAAATAGCTGAGCGAATTTGGCGTCATCGCATGTGCATCACCTACCGATGCCACATCTACCCCCATCAGTTTGAGTTTGGTGCTCATATCTGCACCTGCAAACTCAGTACAGCTTTGTTCCATCACATGTTTGGCTGCAATGCGTGCCATGTCATAACCCGGTGCCACCAAGCCATAAATTTTATTTTGCCAAAGTGCACATTCACCAATGGCATAAATATCTGGGTTCGAGGTTTGGCAGTAATCATTAATAGTAATACCGCCACGTTCACCAATACTTAAACCACTTTGACGCGCTAACTCATCACGTGGACGGATACCCGCTGAGAACAAAATAATGTCGGTTTCTAACTCTGAACCATCACCAAACTTCATCACATGCTTAGCATTTGCGCCATCTTCAATACAAGACGTAGCTTTTTGCGTATGAACTTTCACCCCTAGATTTTCGATTTTTGAACGTAAAACTTTACCGCCCAAATCATCAATCTGTACTGCCATTAAACGTGGAGCAAACTCTACCACATGCGTTTCTAGGTTTAAGTCGCGTAAGGCTTTGGCAGCTTCTAAACCAAGTAATCCACCGCCAATCACTACACCTGATTTAGCATTTAAACTTGCAGCACGAATCGCATCTAAATCCTCAATCGTACGGTACACAAAGCAATTTTTACGGTCATTACCCGGAATAGGCGGCACAAACGCATAAGAACCTGTAGCAAGAATTAGCTTATCATAAGCAAGAACATCACCATGATTGGTCGTAACCGTTTTATTCACTTGATCAATTTCGACTGCTTTAGTGCTTAGACGTAAATCAATGCCATAAGCATCTGCAAAATCACTGCGGCACAAGGTTAAATCCTTTGCCGATTTACCGCTGAAATATTCAGTTAAATGTACACGGTCATAGGCTAAACGAGGTTCTTCCGCCAAAATAGTGATTTCAACCTCATCGCCTGCATGTTCTAAAACTGATTCGATAAATTTATGGCCGACCATGCCATGACCAATCATGATAATTTTCATATTCTTTCTCCAAATTCTGTGCTTATGTAGGCTGATTCTTTAGGGTTTTAGTTTTGTGCTTCAGCTAAGCTGCGTTCATGTACGGCTTGTTCAAATAAACGCTGTTCTTTTTCTTTGTGCTCGACAGAAAAGCGAATCATCAGTACGCAACTTGCTGCAATTACCACCAGGCCACCCAGCACCATTAAAGTCGTTTGAATATCCAACATACCTTTGAGTAAGAAACCTGCTGCCACTGCACCCACATTACCGCCCGCACCAATAATGCCTGCCACACCACCTAAGGCATCACGATCAATAAATGGCACCAAAGCATAAGTTGCACCACACGCCATATGGGTAAATAAGGCAAATACCGTCATCGCAAGGATGGCTAAAATTGGCGTGTGCATTTGTGAGAAAAGAATAAGGAACAGCCCTTCAAGCAGAATCATCGCAAACAACACTTTGGTACGGCCATCCAGTCCTTTTTTAGTTGCAACTTTATCTGAAACAATGCCGCCAAGCGCACGAGCAAATAGCGCCAACAAGCCAAAGATCCCTGCAGCCATGCCTGCTTCTTTTAAGCCAAATTGGAAATTGTCGACGTAGTAAAGTGCAATGATGTTATGAATGAAGATTTCAATACCAAAACATGCAGCATAAGCACCAAATAAAATCCATACACGGTAATTACGTGCTGCGTGCATTAATATCGCTACACCGCCTTTCTTATCTGAACCAACAGCAATGCCTTGCGCACGTAGCTCTTTAAAATCACCTTGCGGGCAATCTTGTGTAAATTTCCAATATAAAGCGCCAACAATCAGCATCATTACACCTGGAACAATCAGCGCAATTCGCCAGCCCATCGCTTGCTCAACACCAAACATCACCAAAGCGCCTAGCATTAATGGCATTAGGGCTTGAGTCGCGCCGCCGCCTGCATTACCCCATCCCGCAGTTGCAGCATTTGCTGTTCCAACTACATTTGGTGCAAACATAATGCTGGTGTGATATTGCGTAATCACAAAGCTTGCGCCAATCGCGCCAATGAGGAGACGAAAGAATAAGAAGGATTCATAACTATTGGCTGAAGCCACTCCAAACACTGGAATACTGCCAATAATCAACAAAGCCGTATAGGTTTTGCGTGGGCCGTATTTATCACATAAAGGCCCAACAATTAGACGGACTAAAATCGTGATAGCGACCGCAGCAATATTAATATTGGCGATTTGGTCTTTGGTCAGATGGAATTCACCTGCAATGACTGGCATTAAGGGGGCGCAGGCAAACCAAGCGAAAAAGCAAACAAAGAATGCGAGCCAACTCATGTGGAAGGCCCGCATTGCTGCTGAAGTAAAGTTAAATAGATTTATTTTTGTCGCTTTTTTAGCATTTAAATTTGAAGACATAACCATCTCCTGACTGAACTGAACGCATTGGGTACTCTGCTATGTCGCTAACACATTGCAGAGTCGATCAGAACGGACGTCGTTGGCCGTCTTACAAATTTTTAGAGTCTTCTTTGACTCAGTGTTTAATAAGCATATCTCGTGCCAAATTTAATAAATAGCAAATATATAAGGTAATTTGCTTATTCAATAATCTATCAAATTAAATTTATTCGACTGTAAAGATCAGATTCAATTCTGTCCCTTCATTCAGCCGCTCATTTATGTGCAGAATAAAGATGGCATGCACCACGACAGTGCAAATTGATTAGATATCAATGCCTGTCGTCCGTACACCCTCAATAAACTTAAAAAAATACAGGTTTATTCGTTTTGATTTTGGCACTTAAATTGCTTAAGCATATTTATACGTATTTGTTTTTTTGCTCTGCGCGAGCTTTCGCATGCCAAAACTTAAAATTGCATTAATAGATGATGACCCAGAACGTGCTGATTTCACCAAAGCCTCATTACTTCAGCACGACTTTGATGTCGTTGCTTGCCTGATGATTGACCATTTAAATATGGGGTATTTACAGCAAATTAAAGCTGATGTCATCTTATTAGATATGGATCATCCACACCGAGATATTATCGAAAGTTGTGTTTCTCAGTTTGACTTACCAACGGTACTTTTTACTAAAAATTCGAGCCAAGATACGATCCGAAATGCTATCGATGCTGGAGTAACGGCTTATATTGTTGATGGTATAAATCCCACCCGTCTTAATAGCATTTTAGAAATATCGATTGAGCAATATAAAAAGCATAAAAAATTACTCAATGATTTGGCTGAAACCAAATGTAAATTGGCCGACCGTAAAGATATTGAGAAAGCCAAGGTGCTGTTAATTCAAATGCATGCATTAACAGAAGAACAAGCTTTTAGTTTATTACGTAAAAATGCCATGAGCCATCGTATGACCATGGGTGAAATGGCACGTCGATTACTCGATGCTCAAGCACTTTTACAATCACAATTTAAGGAATAAGCCATGTCTACTCTTGAAAAAACCGATCTACAGCTTGGCTATATTCCCCTACTCGACTGCGTCGCAATCCTATGGGCGAAACATCAAGGATATTTTGAACAACAAGGTCTCAATGTCGAATTGGTTAAAGAAGCCTCTTGGGCAAGTTTGAGAGATCGTCTTGCATTTGGCTTTTTAGATGCTGCACATTGCTTGTCGGCCATGTTACCAGCTGCTGCCTTAGGTGAAGATCAACTAGGTATACCCCTCCAAACACCTCTTGTCCTCAGTACCAATCGGGCTTTTATCAGTTTGTCACAACAATTGTGCTATCAATTAAACATTAGTTCAGCGGATCGTCCCGCCCAATCTGCAGCAAAAATATTTGCAGCGATTCACTCTGGTCAAACGATTCACTTAGCTCACGTATTTAAGCATTCAATTCATCACTTTTGCTTACGTGAATGGTTGGCGCTTGCCAACGAAGCTGCTGCTAAAGCATTAACCTTACGTACCGTACCACCACCTTTTATGGTCGAATCACTCAACAATGGCATTATTGATGGATTTTGTGTCGGCGAGCCATGGAATACCCAAGGTGAGATTATGGGTATCAGTCAAATCATTGCGCAGAGTAGCGATATCATCCCCACAGTAGCCGATAAGGTACTAGCCGTGACTTCAAGATGGGCAGCGCAACATCCAAATACATTAAAGGCATTGTGTACAGCTATACAAAAAGCACAACAAGAATTAAAAAATCTTGAAGATTATTCACAAGTTTGGGGCCTGCTCCAACACTATGAAATTATTCGTTTTGAATGCTCTGAACAAATCCATGTGCATAAATATGCGTCTATTCAAAATATTATTCGACACTTTATTGAAGACGATGGCACACCCAAAACTGAAGATATGCAATGGATTTTTACCCAAATGCAAAAATGGCTAGGGCTCAAATCAGAAGCTAACTTTGAAGAGCTTTGCAAGCAATGTATTGTTTAAAGACGCCAGTTTTTAGATTCAATTAATCACATTCTTGGTACTCAAAATCAAAGCAATAGCCAGAACAAAGCAACAATTCAATTTGAAAAATTACGCTTCACATGAAAAGTAAATTATAGAGCTATATACCTATTATCTATAGGGATTTAAGAAAGAATTAAAATGTTCAATACATGGCTTTTCCACAAATTTTCTCCATAATTGTGCGCTACTCTTGCCGAAAATTACATTTGGATAACCAAATAATGCAAGGCCTGCGCACCCCATTAAAACTGACCACACACTGAGTTATGCCTTACTTACCCTGTCTACTTCAATTTGGGCAGCAGAAAATTCATCTACATTGACTGAACAGCCACAAGCAGATGTTCAGCAAATGGAAGCTCTGACTTTTGAAGTGCGTTCAGCAGCAATCAAACCTAAAGATCCGGATATTAGCGCAGTCGCAAAAACTATTGTCACTCGTGATGAAATGCTGAAATTCGGTGATCAGTCGATAAATGATGCACTACGTCGAGCAGCAGGTTTTCAACTCCCAGGTGCGGGAGGTGGACCGCGTGGAGGCCCAAGTGCTGGCGGCATGCGTTTTCGTGGTGGCGGTGCACCCGTATTTTTAATTAATGGTGAACCTGTTCAAGGCGGGCCGCGTGGTGGTATGTCTGTGGTCGACAGCATCACCCCTGAAATGATTGAGCGTATTGAAATTACCAAGCAGCCAAGCGTCGCTCAGGCTTCAGTTGCATCTTCTGCAGTCATCAATATCATTTTAAAAGAGCCGCTCAATGACACCCGTTTGAGTGGTTCTGTCCGTGCAGGTTATGGTTTAACGCAGTCCAATACACGTGAAGAGGAACGCACAAATCTAAATTTTCAAATGGATGGTCGTGATAATGCTTGGATCTATAGCCTATCAGGCAGTCAATCGTGGAATGATTCTGACACATTAACACGCACCCAAAATGCAACAGGTGAACAAACACAACGACGTATTACCAATCGTACTTCTCAAATGTTGACACCACGTATTGAATATCAGCTCGATGATCAACAGAAATTAGTTGCCGAAGCCTTCTACCGAAACAATGAAAGTGAAGGTTCAAGCGGTTCTCAAGTTCAAAAAGACAAAAATGACAGTATTCGTTTAAATACCCGTTATGAACGTAAAAATCAGGGGGATTCAGACAAAATTCGCTTATCGATAGAACAGCAACAAGAAACTGAATTAACCCATTCAACGCGTCAGCAATCTTATATTAATGAACAAATTAATGAATATGGTTTGGCTTATGATGGTATACGTAAATTTGATGCGAAAAAGCAAATCAAGTTTGGTACAGATCTTCGATCAAGTGAGTTAGAAAGCAATATTGCCAACACTTTGGACGAACAAACTTATGCCGCTTATGTCGAAGGCAGTTGGCGATATACAGATAAGCAAACGTTAACACTGGGAGTACGTCAAGAATGGATTGATCGCTCAGGCTTAGTGGATTATCAAGATAATCATTTAAGTCCTGTACTCGCACATCGTTATGATTTTAATGAGCAATGGTCATTACAAACCAACCTGAGTCAGGCCTTTAAAAGCCCTCATAGCAATCAACTTATGCCAACCGTTTCTGTTTCTACGGATAGTGATGCAGGCAGCTTAAACAATCCTGACCGTGGTGGTAACCCATTCTTACGCCCTGAAAAGATCAATGCTTACGAAACCACATTGGGCTATAACACCCCTGCAGGTGGCGTGAACCTGACCACGTATTACCGTGAAATCGAAGACTATATTGAAAAATCGATTTATAGTGAAAATGTGACAGGTCATTTATGTGGTACAGCTGATAGTGATTGCCGCTTTGTGGAACGCCCATATAACCAAGACAGTGCGACGACTTATGGCGTAGAAATTGCGGGGCGCTACACGTTGAAGCAAACCGATTCGGGGCATTCATTTATGCTAAACGCACAGCTTTCTACCGTGCGTGCAAAAATTGAAGAAGATAATGGTACAAAACGTCTAGCCAGTGATGTCGCACCATATTCTGCGAGTACAGGTATCTCCTATAACTACCAACCTTGGCGAATTGCTACAAGTGTCAATTTAAATTACACCCCAGAATACACCCGTGCACTCAGTAATGAGCCATACAACCGCACCAGTAATGAACGTGTAAATATGGATATAAGTTTCACCAAACGATTTGAACAAAATTGGTCTGCATCCGTAAATGCACGTAATATTTTAAGTAGCGATTACAAAGAAGTATTACGTGATCAACGCACTGGCGCGCTTTACCAATCACGTATAAATGAAGCGATTCCAAGCTTTATGTTCACCGTCGAAAAGAAATTTTAAAGTTGTCAAGGCGCATAAATATGCTGCAAAAAAGCCGATACATTTGTGTCGGCTTTTTTTCTATTTAACATTTATTCTCTTATTTCTAAGCGAAGCGTTATTTTTCAATTTCTTTGAGTAATTTGGCTATTTTTAAAGTATGT
This sequence comes from Acinetobacter sp. YH01019, assembly GCF_013420285.1. Lineage (NCBI taxonomy): Bacteria > Pseudomonadati > Pseudomonadota > Gammaproteobacteria > Moraxellales > Moraxellaceae > Acinetobacter > Acinetobacter sp. YH01019. The sequence goes on along the minus strand of NZ_VOYM01000050.1, from coordinate 9,207 downwards.
TCTTTACGTCCAGTTTTTTCTAAAACTTTCAGTTCAATCCACCATAAATATTCAAAAATTTCTGATTCACTTGAATTGTCGCGTATCAATTTAAAGATATTCGGCAAGTAATCATCATATTCATCACGCATTGAAGGCATTCTTCGAATACCCAATGGATCCCATTCCTTCAACAATATCTTGTGTATCGCATGCAATAATTTTGCATCGGGATTTGGTTTTAAGTCCATATAATTTCCCTGGCATATATTTTTTTACTTTAAAAATCATTTATATGGGATTTTTTTATAGTTCAGAAAAAATTTATCTGTAGATTTCTGAAGTTTTCATCATACGCATCTAATAAGCGATTTCCATTGATTTTAAAAAAATATTTCCAACTACGCCATTTCTCAAATGACGAATCATGGTCTTTTTCGCATACTTTCATTGTCTTTTTACGGTAGAACACTTCCCTTTTTTATATTTCACGTTACATTCTTATTTCGTCCACTTGATTCTGTATCCGCATATGCACACTGCTCTTCCCGATACTATTTATGCAATTCAACACCTTGCTTTTGAAGACCTCGGCTCACTTGAAGATACATTTTATCAAATGGGCTATCGGGTACGGTATTTTGAAGCAGGTATTGATGACTTAAGCAAAGCCCTAGAATACAAAGGTCTCACTATTATTCTTGGCGGCCCAATTGGCGTTTATGAAACTGAAGATTATCCATTCTTACAACAAGAAATTGACTTACTAAAAGTACGTTTAGAAAATAATTTACCGACCTTAGGTATATGTTTAGGTGCTCAACTCATTGCACATGCACTTGGCGCAAAAGTCTATGCAGGACACGCCAAAGAAATCGGTTGGTCTCCACTCGATATTAAAGCCACACCCAACAATCCACTTGCTGTATTAGCAGATCATGCTGTACTGCACTGGCATGGCGATACCTTCGAACTTCCCTCACAAGCCACCTTATTAGCAAGTTCGGCTATTTATCCAAATCAAGCGTTCAGTGTTGGAAATAATATTTTAGCCTTACAATTCCATATTGAAGCTGAAGCTCATACGATGGAGAAATGGTTAATAGGTCATACTTGTGAATTACGTAAAGCAGACATTCATATTCCTAGCTTACGAAGAGATAATCAACAATATGCTGTGGCACTTGAAATGGTTGCTTCACGTGTCATTCAAAATTTTATTGGACAACTCAAGTACCAATAAGCGCTGTTATTTTCTATAGCTATGCCGTATAAAGATGAAATTTACCGCATACTCATATCTCATAAATGACATCTTTACTCAGCATTGCTCTCATTCATTTCTTTGCTTTGATTAGCCCAGGCCCTGACTTCTTTTTTGTTACCCAAAGTGCAATTCGTCAATCTCGCACGCATGCTCTATGCGCTGCCTTAGGTGTCTCTTTAAGTATTCTCGTTTGGTCAATTTGTGCAATTAGTGGATTGCATTTCTTATTCCAGAAAATTGCTTGGTTACAACAAGTACTCATGATTTTAGGTGGTTTGTATCTGCTTTATTTAGGGACACAATTACTTAAATCTGCTTTTGCAACCAAGGAAACCACCGCTACAGCAACCGAACTGAAGAAAACTACAAGCAAATCACATAAAAAATTGCTCTTACAGGGCTTCTTTACCAACATGGCAAATCCCAAAGCCTTGGTTTATTTCAGTAGTGTTTTTTCTATTGCCATTAGTACCGATGTTAGCCTTTTACAACAAAGTTCATTATTGGCTTTAGTATTTGTTGAAAGTCTAATTTGGTTTGCGGTTGTCGCTCTAGTCTTTTCTGCTCCAAAAATGACGGGCTATTATCAAAAGTTTAGCCAAAAAATCGATGCGATAACGGGCGGAATTTTTATTAGTTTTGGCTGTCTACTTATATTAAATCGTGACTAGTCACATTTTCGTGCGAATATCTATAGAGCCACATCCATAAAAAAAGCACCCAATTGGGTGCTTTATTATTTTTAGCTGAGGGAGTTGCTAAAAATTATTTTACAGCTGGTTGTGCAGCTGGCACTGATGCTTCAGTCGTAATGTTCACAGTGATTTTATCACCAACATTTGGTACGTAAGCACCTACACCAAATGCTGAACGATCAAACGAAGTTGTTGCATTAAAACCAACGGTTTCTGCTTTTGTCATCGGATGAACAGCTTGCTTGTTTAACACAGCATCCAATACCACTGGTTTAGTCACATTCTTAACAGTTAAGTTACCTGTGATTTTGTATTTATTCTTGCTGATTGCTTGTACTTTTGTACTTTTAAATGTGATATTTGGATATTTTTCTGCGTCAAAAAAATCTGCAGTTTTTAAATGATCATCTAACGCTTTCACGTTGGTATTTAAGCTTGCAAGTGGAATCGTTACATTTACAGATGAATTTGCAGGTTTTGCATTATCAACATTGATTGTGCCTTGAATGTCGCTAAAGTTCGCAGAAGGCGTTGAGAAACCGAAATGATTCCAAGTAAATACAGTTGCTGTATGCGTTGGGTCAATTTGATATGTGACAGGCTTAGCCATTGAAACAGTCGCTGCTGACACTACCGCCAGACCTAATGTTAATACTTTGAAGTTCATGTTCTTATCTCGCTTTAGAATACTGATTAGTCTATAGAATTTTAAACTGAAAACACTGTTAAAGATAAAACGATATGTTGCATCTTTAGAACGATAGATTTGTAAACCCTAAGTGTTTACCGCATTCCGCGCGCTCAATTGTTTGAGCTTTTTGGCCTATAAGCACACTAATCTACAAGACAGATTTACCATTTTCAAACACTTTAAATCAAACTAATTGCAACAATCTAAAGATATAACAATTATTTGGCATATATTTTCCTAATTTTAGGATACTATTGCTTATAATAAGCCCTTTTCTCCTTATTTATAATGACTAAAATAATTTCTTCATCTGTATAAATAAAGTTGAATTGTTATGTCAGAAAATTTACAAGCAATTGAAAAAGCAATCAGCACAAAACAACCTAAAGATGTTGTATTGGCCTTTTTACTTAACACCTCAAAAGAATTAGTTGCCAATGCTGCAGAAAAACTGGTCGCAGAAGATGCAATTTATACCTCTCTAAATTTTAACAACCCTGAACTTAAACAAATTGAACCATGGGCAGGTACTTCAACTGGCCGTGAAGTTTATGTATATACCTTCTCAAATGTTGGCACCTATTGGAATGTTGACGATTTTCAAGTTACAGATCTAATTGGCGAAGACGAAACTGTGGCCGTATTTGGTAAATTTACCTATACCTCTGTCATTGCCAAAAACACCTTCACATCTCCGTTTGCAATTAAAGCTACGGTAAAAGATGGCCTAATTACGTATTTTCAATTCTTAGAAGATACTTATGCTTCTGCCGCTTCATTCCGTGTTGAAGGTGAATGGACCATTCAACAAGATGCAGATAATTCAAAACGCTTTAATGTTTCAGCAAACTCATAATATTGAAGCTATAGAATTGATAAAGCCCTTACATTCGGGGCTTTATTTTTTGGGTATCTAAATCGCATTAAAGACGATATTGAATAAAGCCTGTTTTTCTCGCAATTTGATCATATAATTTTTGTGCTTGTTGATTGTCTTGATGTGTTAGCCAATACACGCGATCACATTTTCTCTGTTGGGTATATTCTTGCACAGCCTGAATTAAAGCCCGAGCAACACCTTTCCCTCGCGCGCTTTCCAGTGTAAATAAATCCTGCAAATAGGCATACGGTTGTACAGTCCAGCAGCTATCATGCTCAATCACATGTACCAACCCAACTGCTTGATTATCAATATAAGCCACAAAGCCATAAATGTGATCTTGCTGTGGGTCACTAAGCTTATGCCAAGTGTTTTTACTCACTTCTGCACTTAATTGCACCTGATAAAATTCTTGATAGCCTTGCCATAACGGTAACCAATCTGAATATTGAATACTACCTGATGAGAGTGCCTGAATATTTAACATAGTGATGATCGACTGTTTTAAATCTTATAGGCTTTTTTATAAACAATATACGCACATAAAAAAAGCTTTATTTCCTTCTAGAAACAAAGCTTTTTTAGCATTACATTCAAAAACTTAGAGCTTTTCAATCAAAATGCGATCAATCTGTTTTAAACCCGTGGTTTTTTCATGGTTTTTACGGCGTACTTTAATCAGTTTTTCTTCAGCCATATCCTGCAACAACAGCTCAACTGCAACCATTGCTTCTAATGGAAGGTCTTGACCAATCCACTTCTGCTCGCCTGCATCCATTAAAGTGATCTCATCACTGATTTGCTCATATAAACTCATCTCTATCTCACTTCTTCGTTTTGCCAATGTATGAATGAATCATTTACAGCAAAAATAAAAATCAGTGCTGTAAAGTTCAAAAATAAAAGACGCTCTCAATTGAGAGCGCCTTTTAAAGACTGTTAATAACAGGTATTAAGCTGTAATTTCTTTCACTGCTTCAACCACAGCTTCAGCAGTAATACCGAAGTGTTGGTACAAATCTTTTGCTGGAGCAGATTCGCCGTAAGTTGTCATACCAATGACACGACCATCTAAACCAACAAATTTCCACCAGTAATCCACATGCGCAGCTTCAACAGCAACACGTGCACGGATGTTAGATGGAAGAACCGCTTCACGGTAAGCTGCATCTTGTTTCACGAATTCTTCAGCACATGGCATAGATACCACACGTACGCCATCAAGTTGAGCGTAAGCATCCATTGCCAATGAAACTTCTGAACCAGTCGCAATAATGATTGCTTTCAATTCGCCTTTTTCTTTCGCAAGCACGTAACCACCTTTCGCTACGTCAGCAATTTGCTCAGCTGTACGAGTTTGGAATGGTAAGTTTTGACGAGAGAAAATTAACGCTGTAGGGCCTTCTGAACGAAGAAGTGCAGATTTCCAAGAAATAGACGCTTCTACAGTGTCACATGGACGCCAAGTGTTCAGGTTTGGTGTACCGCGTAAAGATGCAATTTGCTCTACAGGTTGGTGTGTAGGGCCATCTTCACCTAGACCAATTGAGTCATGTGTATAAACATGGATCACACGTTGTTTCATCAATGCAGACATACGTACTGCATTACGCGCATATTCCATGAACATTAAGAATGTTGCTACATAAGGAACGAAACCGCCATGCAGCGCTACACCATTCGCAATTGCAGTCATACCAAATTCACGTACACCGTAGTGTACGTAGTTACCCGCTGGATTAGATTCAACGCCTTCTGCACCTTTCCATAAAGTCAGGTTAGAACCTGCAAGATCAGCCGAACCGCCTAGAATTTCTGGAAGTTTTGGTGCAAATGCTTGAATGGCATTTTGGCTTGCTTTACGTGTCGCAATTGTTTCAGCTTTTTCATTTACTTCAGCAATATATGCATCTGCTTGAGCAACGAAATCAGCTGGTAATTCACCTGATAGACGACGTTTTAACTCAGCAGCTTCAGTTGGGTATTTCGCTGCATATGCTGCAAATACATCATTCCAAGCAGATTCTGATTGAGTACCTTTTGCTTTTGCATCCCAAGCTGCATAGACGTCAGCAGGAATTTCGAATGGACCTTCTGTCCAGCCCAAAGCTTCACGAGTTAAAGCAATTTCATCATTACCAAGCGGCGCACCATGGCAATCTTCTTTACCTTGTTTATTTGGTGAACCTAAACCAATAATCGTTTTGCAGATAATTAATGTCGGTTTAGCAGTTTCAGCTTTTGCTTCAACAGTTGCTGCACGGATTGCATCAGCATCATGACCATCAACTTTAAGCACTTGCCAACCGTAAGCTAGGAAACGCTGTTCTGTATCGTCAGAGAACCAACCTTCTACTTCACCATCAATTGAGATGCCGTTGTCGTCATAATAAACAACTAATTTACCTAGACCCAACGTACCCGCCAATGAACATGCTTCATGAGAAACACCTTCCATTAAGCAACCATCACCCAGGAAACAATAAGTGTTGTGATCAACGACTTTAATGTCATCTTTGTTGAATTGAGCCGCTAAAGTTTTTTCAGCAAGTGCAAAACCAACAGCGTTCGCAATACCTTGACCTAATGGACCAGTTGTTGTTTCGATACCAGGTGCATAGCCCAATTCTGGGTGGCCTGGAGTTTTAGAGTGTAATTGACGGAAAGATTTTAAATCTTCAATTGAAAGGTCATAACCAGTTAAGTGCAATAACGCATATTGCAACATAGAGCCATGGCCGTTAGACAATACAAAACGGTCACGGTTTGCCCATTGTGGGTTTGCAGGGTTATGGTTTAAAAATTCACGCCATACCACATCAGCAATATCTGCCATCCCCATTGGAGCACCTGGATGTCCTGAATTTGCTTTTTGCACAGCATCCATTGCCAATACACGAATTGCGTTTGCAATACGACGTTCGTTAAGCGGGGTTGTCATAGGTCAGAGTCCAAACAAATGGTTTAAAAGAGTAAGATGAATAAGAATTCAAAGATGGGCATATTGTCTTAAAAAAAGCGGAATGGGTAAAGCCTAATGGGCAATATTTCGCTAATTATTCCAGCTCCACCTGTATTTTGGGCGCTTATTGGTCAATTTCAAGTCTGCAATCGCCGTTTGTTTTATAAACAGTGTCACTTTGATGTGACCAAACAATGACATGATATTGCCATCTAATCGTTTTAATCACCTTTAAAACACCGACCTCTTTATATTTAAAGTATTGATAATCCCCTACTTCATAGTTAATTTTTTTTGTTATTAGATTCTTTTTTGCTAATATGGTAAAAAGCATTGTGAATTTTATTCAGCTAATGCTTTTCAACCTGAATAAGTAAATTTTTAATTGGAAATAAAGCAGTTCAAAACTTAAATTCCTGTACACGTTACAGGTAAATTACGCTGAGCAATATCATCAGATTGACAATTCCAAGCACCATTTAAACCATCAGGAATACTAAAATAAATGCGCTTCGAGCGTAGCGCTAAATTTACCTCTGTCGCTTTAAAAGTAAAAATAACTGAACAGTTCCCTGAAATATCCGCTATCTGACTGTTGGCGATGTATTTGGTCGTGATATGTTCATTAACGGCTGCATCAAGTTCTGCACAACTGAGTTCATCTGAATATTGCTCAATTAATTTTAATTTATACGGTGACAACATCGTCAGTACTTCTGACACCTGTGCACGAGCTACATAAACGTTATAGGACACAGTTGCTATCGCAGCTAAAATACCAATAATTGCAACAACGATCATGATTTCAATCAATGTAAATCCAGCTTGCTTCATCATGTTTCCCCTTAACATGTAAAGAAACTACGCAATATATGTACCAAGTCACAAATACCCATATTTACATCACTTGTTGAATTGCTAACCGACAAATAAATGATTGTTTTACCGCATCTATGGCAATTTATGACAATAATTATTCCTTTGAAATTGATTTTTATATCAATATTTTTTAAATACTTTAGTTTCACCTAAAACAAAAAATCTACTTTCAAATTCAGTTAATCTTTTTCTTCTTAATCCATATTTATCTATTTTCCCTATAACTCAAATATGAAAAACCTAAATAAGCGTGTCATATCAATTTTTTAGATGGTTATATCAATTAAAAAGTCATTGAAATGAATTAATTTCATCCATTTTGGTCATGTTAAGCTAGTCCTCAAGCCAATCTCGATGTAACATATTGCGTCTTTAAATTTAACTGTGATAGGACTTATGCGCGAGTACGCTGTATTTACCTCGGAATCTGTAAGCGAAGGCCATCCTGATAAAATGGCTGACCAAATCAGCGATGCTATTTTGGATGCTATTTTAAAAGAAGACCCATATGCGCGGGTTGCTTGTGAAACGCTTGTAAAAACGGGTGCGGTTGTACTTGCCGGTGAAATCACAACAACTGCAAATGTCGATTTTGAAGCGATTGTTCGTAATACCGTAAATGGTATTGGATATCATCACTCTGATCTTGGCTTTGATGGTTCAACATGTGCCGTGATTAACATGATTGGTAAACAATCTCCTGAAATTGCTCAGGGCGTTGACCGTCAAAAACCTGAAGATCAAGGTGCAGGTGACCAAGGCTTAATGTTTGGTTATGCTAGCCGTGAAACTGATGTGCTGATGCCAGCTCCAATTTCATACGCGCATCGCTTAATGGAAAAACAAGCTGAACTACGTAAACAAGGTAAATTGGCTTGGTTACGTCCAGATGCTAAAAGCCAAGTCACTTTTGCTTATGAAAATGGCAAACCTGTTCGCTTAGATGCTGTTGTACTTTCAACACAACACGACCCGAAAATTACTCAAGCTCAACTTAAAGAAGCAGTAATTGAAGAAATCGTGAAAAAAGTGATCCCTGCTGAAATGTTCCATGCAGACACTAAATTCCATATCAACCCAACAGGCATGTTCGTGATCGGCGGACCTGTAGGTGACTGTGGTTTAACTGGCCGTAAAATCATTGTAGACACTTACGGTGGTATGGCACGTCATGGTGGCGGTGCTTTCTCTGGTAAAGATCCATCTAAAGTTGACCGTTCTGCAGCTTATGCAGGCCGTTATGTAGCCAAAAATATTGTCGCTGCTGGTCTCGCAGACAAATGTGAAATTCAAGTGTCTTATGCCATTGGTGTTGCTGAACCTACTTCAATTTCAATCAATACTTTCAACACTGCAAAAGTGTCTGAAGATTTGATCATTGCACTAGTACGTGAACATTTTGACTTACGTCCATACGGTATTACTCGTATGCTTGACCTTATTCAACCAATGTACCAACAAACAGCTGCTTATGGTCACTTTGGTCGCGAAGGTTCAGATACTGCATTTACATGGGAAAAAACTGACAAAGTGGAAGCGCTTAAAGCTTCAGCTGGTCTTTAATCATTTTTGATTAATTCCTTAAAAAAAGCCTGCATTCATTGCAGGCTTTTTTATAAGCTAAACCATAAATATAAATTATTATGACAAAAGATAAACTTAGCTTATTCATAAAAAGCTAAAATAAATAAAGAAAACGCCGATGCCTTTCCCCTTAGAATATAAATTTATGGTGGTGTATCAAAAAGTATGCTAAAAAAAAGCAGGTTGAATTTTGATAAAATAGAGAAATGCAAATAACTCTAGAAATCAAATGTCCAACCTGCCTCAGTGACAGTATAAAGAAAAATGGCA
>NZ_VOYM01000049.1:0-29863 GCF_013420285.1 Acinetobacter sp. YH01019 | reverse complement strand
TTCCATTTTAGATATTTGTTTAAGATAAGATATAGCTCATTGAGATGTGTCATAGTATTCGTCGTTAGAAAACAATTATTGTGACATTATTTCAATGAGTTATCTATTTTTGTCGTGTACAGAGAAAGCGTTTATACAGTTCAATTTTGGGTGCAATAGTGTCGCCTGCCTGTTCTAAACCCAAAGTCACGTATTGATCTAGTTGCTGTAAAAAAGGCGTCTGCCAATAGCTTTTATCCACCCGATAACTGTGCAGCAAAATAATTTTTTCAACGCCTAATGTCACTGCATCCATTATTAATCGACGTAATACTTTGGGACGTGGCATCGCCACAATTAAAGTCACGGGATGCTTTGCTGGAACAATTTCTTCTTGTAATGGTTTGAGTTGAACACAAGTCTCGTCAATGCTCACGATCTCGGTTAAATAGCGTTTCCCTTCTCGAATACCAACTTTCAGGGTATCACCTACTTGAATATCCACATGCGTAGTTAAATGCTCAATTTGACGTTTGGCGCTAATACTCCAAAGTTCAGATTCAGTTTGACGAGGATCAAGCAAGACGATGTTCATAAATAACCAAATTAATTCACGCAAAGCATATGTCATTGAGGACAGGCGACATGGATGTCGCCAGTGCGCTGAGGTACAGGAAGTACCTTCAGCGTACAAAGGATTTTTGCTACTTTTAATCCTTTAAAAGTAGATTATGCCTACGAATAGGATGTTCGACTATCACCATAAAATAAGGCGGTGATAAAACTGACCTAATAAAAATTAATGTATCGCAAAATTCAAACTTAAAGGTACTGATCAATCACTTGAATATGTTGAGCCAATGACCCTGTATTCTTTTGCATAATCTGCTGCGCAGCAGCATTCAAACACTGAGCTTGAACCTTATCTTCGATTAACTCAAACAACACCTGAGCAGCCTGTTCTGCATCTTGCACTACTCTCACGCCTTGAGCAGCAACGAACTCATCCACAATGGTCTGGAAATTAAAATAATTCTTACCCAAAACTGTCGGCACATTTAACGCGATCGGCTCTAAAATATTGTGCCCACCACCCGGTTCATTTAGCGATCCACCCACAAAACAAGCCTGACTCAATGCGTACCACAACCACATTTCCCCCATACTGTCTGCTAAATACACTTGTGTATCAGGCAAAATGGTCTGATTAAGGCTGCGGCGCTGGGTATTTAAATTCAGTGTTTGCGATTCGGCATAGACTTCATCAAAGCGTTCAGGATGACGTGGTACCAAGATACATAACAGTTCAGGATGCTGATTTAAAAAGGGCTGCATTGCCGTGAGTAAATACTGTTCCTCAGGCGCATGTGTACTGGCTAAGGTAATGATTTTTCGATTCGCCAATTGCCATTGCTGTCTGAATTGTTCCGCTTGGGCAATAAAAGATGCTGGTGCGGCAATATCAAATTTAATACTGCCGACCACTTTTGCCCGTTCCTCAGGCATACCCAATTCAATAAAGCGCTGACAGCTTGCCTGATCTTGTGCTAACAATTGCTTTAAACTGCGTAACATCGGCTTAGTCAGACTTGGTACTTTGCCATAGCCCTTAGCCGACTTTTCAGATAAGCGTGCATTTATTAATAAGCACGGCACTTGTGCTTGATCGGCTTCAATCAGTAAATTGGGCCAAAGTTCAGTTTCGACCAAGGCCAACATTTTCGGTTGATATTTTTGAATAAAGGTACGAACTAATTTTTTTTGATCGGCAGGTAGATACACGGCTTGAAATAGCTGCGCATACGGTTCTTTTAGAAAAAGTGATTTTGCTCGAGCTTGACCTGTTTTGGTGGTATTCGTCACCAAAACTGAATGACCAGTTTTTAAATAATGCTCAATGAGCGGCTGTGCTGCATTGGTCTCCCCAACAGAAACCACATGAAACCAAATCGCCTGCGTATTTTTAACTGCTTGAAATGGCCCAAAGCGTTCTAGACACTCTTGTTGGTACTGTAAATCATCCTTCGCACGTTTTTTAATGCGCCATTGATATAGCGGCTTAATCAGCGCTAAAGCAGCGTTATACCAAAAAGGAGTAGTCAAATGTTGTCGCCCAAAATCAAATGGAATCGGCAGAATATATCAGAGCATTATCCACATGTTAATGGATAATGCGTATTCAAGTATCGATTAATACGTTGAACGGCCTGAACCAAATTTATTTTTCATGCTGGGATAATCAATATAGCCTTCGGCTACATCCGTTCCAATCATATTTTCTAACTGTAATTCATTCAATGGAGCATTCACCAGCAAACGTTCATACAAATCTGGATTGGCAATATATGCCTTACCAAAAGAAACAGCATCGGCTTTACCTGAAGCCAATAATTCAAGTGCATCCGCACGACTTAAACGCATATTGGCAATATATGGTACACCACCTGAACGTGCTTTCATCTCTTCACTGATACTGTCTTCTGCCAAATATTCACGTGTAAAGAAAAATGCAATTTGGCGTTTACCCAATTGTTCCATTACATAGCCGAAAGTTTCACGTGGAGCATCATCGCCCATATCATGTTCATCACCACGTGGCGCCAAATGTACACCTACACGACCAGCACCCCAGACTTCAATTAAGGCATCAACCACTTCGAGTAATAGACGTGTGCGGTTTTCTACAGAACCACCGTACTCATCTTCACGTAAATTGGTTTTACTTTGTAGGAATTGGTCAATTAAATAACCATTGGCTGCATGTAACTCTACGCCATCAAAACCTGCATCCTTGGCACGAATAGCGGCATTTTTATATTGTTCAACAATATTTTTAATTTCTGCAATTTCGAGTGGACGTGGTACCACATAGCCACGTTTTGGACGGAGTAAACTCACGTGACCCGCTTGTTGCACAGCACTTGCCGATACTGGTGTTTCACCATTCAAAAGTTCTGGGTCAGAGACACGACCGACATGCCAAAGCTGTGCGACAATTAAGCCCTCTTGCGCATGTACAGCTTCTGTCACCTTTTTCCAGCCTTGTACTTGTGCATCCGTAAATAAGCCCGGAGTATTACGATAACCATTGGCTTCTTCAGAAATGACCGTCGCTTCAGAAATAATCAGGCCACTACTGGCACGCTGTGCATAGTACTCAGCCATCATTGGGGTTGGTACACGATCATCAGTTGCACGGCAACGTGTTAATGGTGCCATGATGATTCGGTTTTTAAGATGGAGATCGCCTAAAATTAGCGGCGTATTGAACTCAGCCATAATTGCCTCGACGCTCACTTTGGTTTTGTTTTAAAGTGAGTTTTGCAAGTAATCAATATATTGCTGAATAAGGACTTCATTGCGGGAAAAATATGACCATTGACCATATTTTTCAGCTTGAATTAAACCCGCCTGCTGCAACACAGACAAATGATTCGACATGGTCGATTGAGAGACATTACCCAATTTTTCGATATTGCCTGCACAGACACCACGCTTAAAGCCGCCACATTGCTCTTCAGACAAAAACTGTTCTGGCGATTTCAACCATTCCAAAATTTGTCGGCGAGTAGGATTTGCAAGCGCTTTAAAAATTAAATCAACATCCATAATTCAGACTGGTTTAATCAAACAATAAAATGAACAACAAAGTTCTATTCAGCGTCCTGTGCTTAATATATCGCATTTTTTCGATTTTTATATCGAATATTTTAGATATATTAATAACAACACAATAGAACTTTGTTTTACAATAAATTTAAATTACAAACCTTGTTTCAGGCTGGCTTCAATAAATTTATCTAAATCACCATCAAGAACAGCACCGGTGTTTGAACTTTCAACACTGGTACGTAAGTCTTTAATACGTGAATCATCCAAAACGTATGAACGAATTTGGCTACCCCAACCAATGTCAGACTTTGTGTCCTCCAAAGCTTGAGCTGCATCATTACGTTTTTTCATCTCTAATTCATAGAGTTTTGCACGTAATTGTTTCCAGGCATGGTCACGGTTAGCGTGCTGTGAACGTTGGTTCTGACATGCCACGACAATACCAGTTGGTGCATGGGTTAAACGTACCGCAGAGTCAGTTTTGTTAATATGCTGACCACCAGCACCAGAGGCACGATAGGTATCCGTACGTACATCAGCTGGATTGATTTCAATTTCAATATTGTCATCAATTTCCGGTGAAACAAAGACCGCAGAGAATGACGTATGACGACGGTTACCTGAGTCAAATGGTGACTTACGCACTAAGCGGTGTACGCCAGATTCAGTACGTAACCAACCGTATGCATATTCACCTTCTACACGAATGGTTGCAGATTTAATCCCTGCCACATCACCGTCAGATTCTTCCATCACTTCAGCTTTAAAACCATGACGTTCAATCCAACGTAAGTACATACGTAATAACATAGACGCCCAGTCTTGTGCCTCTGTACCACCTGAACCCGCTTGAATTTCAACATAGCATGGATTCGGGTCCATTGGGTTGCTGAACATACGACGGAACTCAAGTTTTGCGAGTTCTTCTTCTGCTGCGCTCAACTCTGCTTGCACGTCCTCAAGCATGGATTCTTCATCCGCCTCAACCGCCAAATCAAGCATCGCTTGCGCATCTTCAAGTTGTGCAGACAAACCTTCTAATACATTAATAACGTTTTCAAGCTCGCCTTTTTCTTTGGCCATCGCTTGTGCACGGTTTTGATCATTCCAAATTGCTGGATCTTCCAGCTCACGTAGAACCTCTTCTAAACGCTCTTTCTTTAGATCGTAGTCAAAGATACCCCCGTAATGTTTGACCACGGTCGTTTAAGTCTTTTAGCTGTAATAGATACGGATTAATTTCCACGTGAATTACTCTCAATCAATAATTTTGGCTTAAATAGCCGCACATTATATCACAGACCTTTTATGCAATTTCAGACTGATTGAGCATCGTGGCGATTGACTTCACTGCCCACAATATGAACAATACGCACGCTTTATGATCTATTACAATTTTTTTACAACAATAATGTTAGAGGGTTTCATGAAAAAGACATTACTTGCACTAGGTTTAGCTGTTATCACTTCATCAACTTTTGCTTATGATGCGCAAATTGATGGTGGTTTTACTTATACAGATTGGGACAATGACATCGTAGATTCAAACGGATTGTTCAACTTACAAGGCACGTTATATTTAGACTCAGTAAACCCTAAAAATGGCCCATTAAACGAAGCTGCATTTTTAGGTCATAACAGCAATATTTATGCTAAATATAGCTATCAATATTTAGATACAAAAACAGTTGATGTATCAGATTATTTTCCTGTTTCAGGTCCGCTTGCAGGCAAAGCAGAATATGACAGCCACCATATTTCATTAGGTGCTGAATACTTCTTTGAACAATTCTACTTTAATGGTGAATTAGGCTACAAAGAAGAAAAAGCTGAAGTAAAAGTTGCTGGTATTTCAGCAAGCGAGGACTATGATTCAACAACATACCGCGCATTAGTAGGTTATTTACCTGTCTCTAACCTTTTACTTGCTGTTGGTATTGATGGCTATCAAGGCGACAACGATGAAGACGAAGACAACCGTTTTGCTGTTAAAGCAAAATACGTTGCACCTTTAAACAACGGTCAATACATCAACCTTGAAGCTGATGGTGCTTTTGGTGATGTAGATTCAGCAACGATCGGTGCAGACTACTACTTCGACCAAGCATTTAGCATTGGTGCAGCTTATAACATCGTTGATGACGGTGCAGAAGATACCGATTTCTTCGCTATTCGTTCAAAATACTTCCTTAACCCGAATCTAGCAATCGGTGGTCAAGTTGGTTTTGGTGATGATGTTCAAGCGTTCAACATCAACGCAACTTTCCGTTTCTAATTCACTTGAATTAGAAATTATATTTAAGAATTGCGCCGCATAATGCGGCGTAATTCTTTTATCTGTTTTGCAATAATTACTTTAAATTTAGAACATTTAATAATCAAAACCAACAAAATTCATATTATCTACACAGTTTTAATAAAACAAAACATTAAAAATAAGTTTATATATATCAAATATTTATAAATATTAAATTACATAAAATTACCAAATACACAGTTCAGCAACTTTGCGGTGATTGACCCTTTTCAAAAACTCTCTAGACTAAAAGTTGTAACAAAAAATGTATTAAATTTAGCCAAATATTTAGAGGGGTAGTTTCCATGAAAAAACTAGCAATTGCTTCAGCACTTCTTTCTGTAGTTGCAATCACAGGTACTGCACATGCATACCAAGCAGAAGTAGGTGCTTCAGCTGGATACATCGACCCAGATAATGGAAGCTCTGGTAGCCAATTTGGTGTAGATGGTACATATTACTTTAATCCAGTTCAAACACGTAATGCACCACTAGCTGAAGCGGCGTTCTTAAACCGTGCGAGTAATGTAAATGCACACGCAACATTTGCTGATCGCGGCGATGTTGATGACAATACTTATGGTGTTGGTATTGAATACTTCGTACCAAATTCAGATTTCTACGTAAGTGGTGACGTGAGCCGTAACAATGTTGAATACGATACGCCATTGGGTAAAGTAGACAATGATACAACGTATTACGGTGCTGAAGTTGGTTATCTTGCAGCGCCTGGTTTCTTAGTTGCCGCAGGTCTTAAAGGTTGGGACAACGATGAAGATGATGGTGTAGACCCTACATTGCGTGCGAAATATGTAACGACATTAAGCAATGGTAAAGACATCAATCTTGAAGCAGGCGCAGCATTTGGTGATCTAGATGAATTCAATCTAGCAGCTGATTACTTCATTGATAAAACCTTCAGTGTTGGTGCTGACTACTACAACAACGATGTAACTGATCGCAATGAAGTTGGTATCAATGCACGTAAATTCTTTAACCAACAAGTGAGCCTTGAAGGTCGTGTAGGCTTCGGTGAAGTTCGTAATAACGATTACAACTCTTTTGGTGTAGCAGCTAAATATCGTTTCTAATCTCTACTGAGGTTAGAACATAAAAAAACCGCTCTTATGAGCGGTTTTTTTATGTTCTCGCTATTGCATTAAATGCAGCACCCGCAACTGCAAACTCACATTTCCACGATATTCATTTTTATCTAGTTCATAAACTAAGTGAACCTGATCTAGCATCGGATTGAAATCATATTTATCTGCAGCATTAAAGGCGATCGCCTCGACCATTTGGCCATTATCCAATGCCACTTTCAATTTAAGATGCACATCTTTTAACCAACGATAGTCAATAATCTTAAACTTGCCATCAAAAACTGGCGCAGGAAATTTTTGTCCCCATGGGCTTAAATTCTGTAATATTTCGACCGTATCAACATTAAATGCCAAATCAGGCAACACCCCATCCGTCCAAATGGTCGCCTGAAATAGACTCTCATCTTGCTCTGCAATCAAGGCTTCAAATGCTGTTTTAAATTCAGCAAAATGCTGCTTTTGAATAGTTAAACCCGCGGCGGCGGCATGTCCACCAAAATGACTGACCAAATGTGGATGTAATTCTGCAATGCGTTCAATACTGTCACGAATGTGAATCCCTTCAATAGAGCGCGCTGAACCTTTGATGTGAATCCCATCTTCATCTGCCGCGAAGACAATCGCGGGTCGGTGAAATTGTTCTTTTAAACGCCCAGCAACAATCCCGATCACACCTTGATGCCAATGTTGTTCAAACATGATTAATGCCGCTGGCAAATCATCGTGATCCAATTGGATATGTTCAAGTTCAGCTAAGGCTTCTTGTTTAATCTGCCCTTCGACTTGTCGACGTTCTACATTCAGTTGATTGAGTTGCTGTGCTAAAGGATAAGCAGTACTTAAATCGGCCGCAATCAGGCATTCGATCCCAATATCCATGGTCTCCATACGCCCCGCCGCATTTAAGCGTGGACCAATCACAAAACCCAAGTCTTGTGCTTTTAGACTTTTTGGATCACGTCCAGCTATATCTAATAAGGCACTAATTCCTGGTCGGCAGAGTCCTTGTTGAATACGCTTTAAACCGGCATCAATCAATATACGATTGTTTAAATCTAAACTGGCAACATCGGCATAAGTGCCCAAAGCGACCAAATCTAAATATTGCGAAAGATTCGCCGAAGATTTACCGCATTTTTTTCGATGGCTAGCTAAATTAGCTAACACATAAAATGCAACACCGACCCCTGCCAGCGCTTTGCTTGGAAATTCGCAGCCCAATTGATTTGGGTTTACCACGGCTTCTGCCTGTGGCGTCGCTTTGGTCGTGAGATGGTGATCAGTAATGATCACTTGCATACCATGTGCTTGCGCTTGCTCTACCCCAGCATGACTGGAGATACCATTATCTACAGTAATCAACATATCGGGCGTATAGGTTACAAAAGCCAGATCCGCGATGGCAGGTGTCAAGCCATACCCATATTTGAAGCGATCAGGAACCAAATATTCAACATCTGCGCCCATCTCGCGCAGTGCTAAGATCATCAGTGCTGTACTGGTTGCACCATCGGCGTCATAATCACCAACAATGACGATTTTCTTTTGAGTATCAATTGCTTGATCAATCAGTTCAATCGCTTGCTCTAAACCTTTTAAGTTAGGGGCATGCAAATGCTTCAGTTTTAACTCAAGTTCTTGTGCTGACTGCACCCCACGCCGCGCCAATAAATCTGCAATAAATGGGGCAACGCCCTGAATATCTTCAGGCCGTGTCAAATAAGGTCGTTGTTGAATTAAAATATTCGACATTTAAGGCATCAATCGCTGTAAAACCCACTGATCATCGTGTTTTACATAGCACAAACGGTCATGCAAGCGATTTGGACGACCTTGCCAAAATTCGTAATAATCTGGCACTAAACGATAACCACCCCAAAACTCAGGTTTGGCTAACACGGCTTTCGCTTCCACTTGGTCATGCAGGTTTTGAAAACGCTGTTGCAACTCCTCACGACTCTCAATTATCCCACTTTGTGGCGTACTGATGTGTGCAGCAATTTGGCTATCACGCGGACGCTTATGGTAGTAGTCAGTTGACTCAGACAGTGAAATCTTTTCTACACGACCACTCACACGAATCTGACGTTCTTGCTCTTGCCAATAAAATAACAATTCAGCATAAGGATTTTCTGCTAAATCATTGCCCTTTTGGCTGTCATAATTGGTATAAAAATCATAACCAGCTTCGGTTGCACCGCGTAGTAACACAGTGCGGACATGCGGACGACCTTGGGCATTCGCCGTTGCCAATGACATGGCATACGGTTCATGTAGCTGCGCTTCTAATGCATGATTAAACCACAACAAAAATTGCTCATGTGGCACAGCATTGACCTGATCTTCGTGTAGCTCGCCTTTTTGGTAAGTTAAACGCAGTTCGCTTAAATCTTTAATTACATCATTCATGGAAAAATCCCCAATGACTTATGCCGCATTGGCACGTACAGCATCCGCTAAATGATTGGCTAAAGCAGTCACTTCATCCAAATTATCACCCTCAACCATCACACGAATGACTGGCTCAGTGCCTGACTTACGAATTAAGATACGACCGCGACCTTTTAACTGCGCTTCAGCTTTTTCAAATTCAGACACCAAAGCTGGTACAGCATACGGGTCAAACATCGCTGCAAGGCGTACATTCACTAATACGTTTGGCAATAATTCAAAACCTTCCACAAGTTCATGCAAGGCTTTGCCTTGTTCAACCATGACGGTCAACACTTGTAGTGAAGCAATGATCGCATCACCTGTGGTGCTCTTATCTAAAGTCAGAATATGACCCGATGGCTCACCACCTGTTACCCAGCCTTTTTCTTCCAAACCTTGCAATACATAACGGTCACCGACTTTGGCACGCAGTAATGGCACTTGGGCTTTATCTAGCGCAATTTCCAATGCCATATTACTCATAACCGTACCGACGATACCCGCAGGCTTTTGATTGGCTTGAGTCGCTAAGATATACAGAATATGATCACCGGTAATTTGCTGACCATTTTTATCTACCATAATGACACGGTCGGCATCTCCATCAAAGGCAATACCTAAGTCTGCTTGGTGCTCAACAACGGCTTTTTGTAATTGTTCAGGATGGGTTGAACCGCAATCTTTGTTGATGTTCAAACCATCTGGTTCGTTATATAGGGCAATAACTTTTGCACCGAGCTCACGATATACCGATGGACCAACGCTATAGGCGGCACCATTGGCACAGTCCACTACAATTTTTAAACCGGTTAAGTCAAAATGGTATGGGAACGTCGATTTACAAAATTCGATATAACGACCATTAGCATCTTTGACACGCACACTTTTACCTAAGTTTGCTGGGTCTTCGATGACTAAATCATTTTCAAGTTCTTTGTTAATGGCTTCTTGAATTTCATCTGGCAACTTTTTGCCTTCACTTGAGAAGAATTTAATACCATTATCAAAATAGGGATTATGCGAAGCTGAAATCACAATACCCAAACTTGCATGCAGTGCACGAGTTAAATGCGCAATTGCAGGTGTTGGAAGTGGCCCAAGTAAATGCACGTATACACCAGCAGCGTTTAAACCTGCTTGTAAAGCTGACTCTAAAATATAACCTGATAAACGGGTATCTTTACCCAGTACAACAATTGGCTTCGCTTTTTTACTGTATTGTTTTAATACTTTACCTGCAGCAAACCCTAATTTTAAAGCAAATTCTGGGGTAATTGGGAGCTCACCGAACTTACCACGAATGCCATCTGTACCAAAATAACTCATGTTGTACTCACTTCTTAATGGTGATCTTAATCATCACTTTTTACTGCAAACACTTTACACCAAAAACAAAAAAGCCGTCATATAAATGACGGCCTTTTCGGCTAAAAGCTACCAAATATCAACCAACACGGTAGTTCGGTGCTTCTTTGGTAATAGTCACATCATGTACATGTGATTCAGACATACCAGCGGCTGTAATTTTTACAAATTGTGCATTTTTACGGAGGTCATCAATCACCGCAGAACCGGTATAACCCATAGATGAACGAAGACCACCCATCATTTGATGCACAATGTTACCCATAGGGCCTTTGTACGGTACGCGACCTTCAATACCTTCTGGTACTAATTTTTCAGCGCCCGCTTTAGAGTCTTGGAAATAACGGTCAGCAGAACCTGTCGCACCCGCCATTGCACCCAATGAACCCATACCACGGTATGCTTTGTAGTAACGACCTTGGAAGAATTCAACTTCGCCAGGCGCTTCTTCAGTACCTGCCATGAGTGAACCCACCATAATTGTGCTCGCGCCTGCACCAATCGCTTTCGCCATATCACCAGAGAAACGGATACCGCCGTCAGCGATCAATGGAATTTGATCTTTCAATGCATTAGCAACAGAGTCAATTGCAGAAATCTGTGGCATACCGATACCCGCAACAATACGTGTTGTACAGATTGAACCAGGACCAATACCAACTTTCACTGCATCTGCACCCGCATCTAATAATGCAAGAGCAGCATCACCAGTAGCAATGTTACCGCCAATCACTTGAACTTGTGGGTAGTTTGCTTTCACCCAACGTACAC
The DNA here is from genome assembly GCF_013420285.1 of Acinetobacter sp. YH01019. NCBI lineage: Bacteria > Pseudomonadati > Pseudomonadota > Gammaproteobacteria > Moraxellales > Moraxellaceae > Acinetobacter > Acinetobacter sp. YH01019. The sequence continues at coordinate 18,304 of NZ_VOYM01000049.1, read as the reverse complement.
GTTCAATTACACCAGCAGAGTGACCATGCGCTGTATCAACAACAATTGCATCAACACCAGCTTCAACCAATGCTTCAACACGACTTGGCGTTTCAGCACCTGTACCGACAGCAGCACCCACGCGTAAACGACCGAGGTCATCTTTACAGCTGTTTGGATAGCTTTCAGCTTTACGGAAATCAGTAACGGTAATTAAACCTTTCAACTCATTGTTGTCATTTACAACAAGAACTTTTTCAATACGGTGCTTTTGTAATAATGCTTGGATGTTTTCTTTAGATTCGTTTTCACGAACAGTCACCAAACGATCTTGACCTGTCATGATGTTGCTAACAGGCTGCTCAAGATTAGTTTCAAAGCGAGTGTCACGACCAGTAACAATACCCACCACTTTACCGTCTTTCACAACAGGGACACCGCTGATGTTATTTGCTTGTGTTAAAGTAATCAGCTCACGTACAGTTGTTTCAGGAGTCACGGTAATAGGATCTTTCACCATACCTGCTTCGAATTTTTTCACGCGGCGAACTTCTGCAGCTTGTGCAGCAATATCCATGTTTTTGTGCAGGATACCGATACCACCATTTTGCGCCATTGCAATTGCCATACGTGATTCAGTCACGGTGTCCATTGCAGCAGATACAAGTGGGATATTCAGATTAATGCCACGAGTGAAACGTGTCTTTAGGGAGACATCTTTAGGGAGAACAGTAGAATAGGCAGGGAGTAATAAGACATCATCAAAGGTTAGGGCTTCTTGAACGATGGTCAACATAACAGTCTCGCTGGTAATTTCCGTGAGCCATTATATACAAATTTCCGTTCAATTTTCATTTTTATTGCGGCAATTATGCAGCGAGTTTTCTAATTTGCATGCTTTCTTGAAGTTTTCTGACTGGTTCATACAAGTTTTCACTTGAAGTAGATCCAGAAATTTCAGCTCATCCCGATTTAAAATCAAATTCCACTCATCTCTATCTGACCCAATAATTGATTTGACAACACCTCTTGAATAACTAAAAAAGCAGGGACATATCCCTGCTTTTTTAATGTATTTAACATACTTGATCAAAATCTTCGTCATTGTCCGCATCATGCGTGGGAATACTAACAAAGGGAATCATTTGATGTGCAATACGAGCTTTATTACATTGTTCATCGGCAATTTGAACTTCTTTACAAGATGAACTACGTGCCTCATACATGGTGCAACTCACCTGTTTGCCCACTTCTCCGCCCAAAGCAATACAACGTGGATTTGCTTGGTTTGTACCTACCATACATGAATATACAGGTGTCACAGGTTCCGTATAGTGTTCAGGCATATTTAATCCTTCTGCCCAATAAAACGAAACTCAGAAATAAGCACAGCAGGCACCGCAACTCAGACATGCATCTTCGGTTGGTATTTGAGACAACATTTTTATAGGTTCTCGTCATCTAAAAAGATTCTTTTATAGACGGAAATCTTAAAAAAGTTGTCTCTAAACTCAATTATTTTTTATCACCTTTGAGATCATTATTCTGGGCAGGTAAAAACGGTTTCATCCATCAAATCGACACCACACTGTAAAGTCTCAATCCAGTCTAAGAACTGGTTAATTTGCTCTTTACCAATAAATGGCGTGCCATGTTGTGGCACGATCATTTCAATATCCATGGTACGAACCATATTGACCCATAAACGAATCACTTTGTTTGAGCACATGTAACGCTGATGGAAGCCTTTCATTTTTGGAATATGTGCTGCGAAATTTTCTAAAGGTTTAGCTGCATCTTCCACCATTGATGCCCCCATATCTCCCGAAAATAGAATTTTGGCAATCGGATCATAAAACTGGAAATTACCCACAGAATGTAAGAAATGCGCAGGTACAGCGACAATTTTGCTGTTACCCAAGCTGATCACTTGACCATGATCTGGCAATTCAATCAAACGATCTAGCCAATTGCCTTTCATTCGATCACTCATAAACGCAGAGTTCAAATGCGGTAAGAAACGTGCCCACAATTTTGATGCCACCACTTTTGCATCGGTATACACCAGCCAACGCGGCATAGAAGTAATAATGTCGGGGTCTTGATGAGATGCCATCACATAATCAAGATTGGTGAGACGGGTATATTTATTTAATTCCATGGTCAGCGGTACATAGGTTAAATCACCACCTGGATCGAGTACCGCAGCACGCTCATTATCAATAATCAGGAATTGGTTTGCCTGTACACCTTCACCTTTTACCAAGCTGGTAAAACTGATGCATTTATGCGTTCCATCATCATAAAGTACTTGTGATGTAGTACGTTCAAAAGCCATGCCCATTCCCCAAAATTTTTATGTAAAAAATGTATATTCTATAGGTGAATAACATATATTTATTTAGAGAAACTTACAATAAAAATCAGATCAATATTATCTACAATATCAGTTAATTAAGTCACATTTTTAGACAAAAAATCCCGAGCTTTTAGCTCAGGATTTGCGATATCTTTAACACTTAAAATAAATAGTGCTGTGCCAATGCAGCCAGACCAATTATTAAGAAAACCAAAGCACCAATCTTATGAATGAGCGAAATTGGTAATTTTTCTGCCAATTTATTACCAATAAATACCGCTGGTGCATTTACCAACATAATACCGATCGTAGTACCCAAAGTGACCCAACCAATACTGTCAAAACGCGCGGCTAAAGCGACTGTTGCAATTTGAGTCTTATCGCCGATTTCTGCCAAGAAGAACAACACAAATGTGGCACCGAATACCCCATATTTTTGCCATTTATTGATACTTTCTGATTCATCATCCAATTCATCTGGAATTAACATCCACACCGCCATAGCAATGAAACCAAGCGATATGATCCATAGCAATACTGTTGGGCTAAGCACTGTGGTAATCCATTGACCTAAGACCGCGGAAACGCCATGGTTGACGACTGTCGCCAAAAAGATTGCGAAAAGAATCGGAACAGGTTTACGAAAACGTGCGGCAAGTAATAAAGCAAGCAGTTGAGTTTTATCGCCCATTTCAGATAAGGCAACAACAGCTAATGAGATCAGAAAAGCAGAAAGCATGATGTGTTTCTCTGGCCAGCAAATTACATACCTATGACTCACCCCTCCTGCCAGCCATATCTGCAGAGTGGTAAATCAAAGGTCTTGCCAACAAAAGAAAGCTTAAGAAAAGCTCATTTGGTTCTTTGCTATGATGACCATGCTCGGTTTAGAGCAAATATGTTGACCATCACCTTTTTACTTTGCGTAAAAAGCGGCTACTCCCCAATGAAGTAGTTTTATTCTAACCATATGCACACATTTTCGCAATTTTAATCTTCAAAACCGTATCATGATTAAAATAACAATCATTAAAATTTTCAAGAATTTATCTAAATACTGACCAGCAAGATATTCATCAGTGTTAGCTGGCTTATATCTAGTCGAGATCCAGCAATTAAAAAAACCCTGCCTAAGCAGGGTTTTAAAACATCAGGTAAATGCTGAGATTAGATCAACAAGCTACGGATATCTTTCAATAACTTGGTTAACTTGTTGGTAAAGCGCGCAGCGTCAGCACCATTAATGACACGGTGATCGTAAGACAATGACAATGGCAACATCAAACGTGGATCAAAGCTTTCACCATTCCACACAGGTTGCATAGTCGCAGGCGAAATACCCAAAATTGCAACTTGAGGCCAGTTTACAAGTGGTGTAAACGCTGTACCACCGATGGCACCAAGGCTTGAAATGGTAAAGTTCGCGCCTTGCAGGTCTTTCGGTGACAATTTCTTATCACGTGCTTTTTGACCCAACTCACCCAACTCAATCGCAATTTGCTTAATCGACTTTTGGTCTGGATTACGCAATACTGGAACGGTCAAACCATCAGGTGTCGCTACAGCTATACCCATATGGATTTCGTTACGTAGCAATACGGACTTGCCATCATCTGCTAAGTGACCTGCAAAATCACGCTCTTCTTTCAGTAGATATGCGACAGCTTTAATGATGAACGCCATAATGGTCAGGCTAATACCTTCTTTCTTAAAGTTGCCTTTAAGATCACCGCGCCATGCTTCAAGCTCTGTGATATCAGCCAAATCAAACTGTGTCACTTGTGGTATGAAATTGTTTAACGACAACTGTGGAATCGACACTTGTTGCAAACGTGTCAAGGTTTTCTCTTCTACGCCGCCAAAGGCATCAAAACTTGGTAATTTTGGCAAGCCAGACACTTGAGCCACAGCTTGCGCAGCAGGCGCTACCTGAGGTGCTGTTAAACGCGTTTTCACGAAAGCAAATAAATCTTCTTTCATTAAGCGTTCATGTGGGCCAGAAGCTTTCACTTCAGCCAAAACCACACCTAATTCACGCGCTAACTTACGTACCGCTGGCCCTGCATAAACTTTAGCATTCGCCGCGTTTTGCTCTTTGGTCAGCTTATCTGCGCCTTGAGTTGCTGGCGCAGCTTCCACTTTTGCTTCAGCTTTTGGCGCAGTTGCAGCTACAGGCTGTGCAGCAGCTTGAGTAGGCTTTTCTGCCACAGCAGGTGCAGTAGCAGCTTGACCTTCAGCTTCAATAGTCAGTAAAGCCGCACCTTCTGAAACACTTTGTCCGAGTTGTACGTGAATCGCTGTGATCTTACCTGCTACCGTGCTTGGCACTTCAACAGTAGCTTTATCCGACTCCACCACAATGATGCTTTGGTCTTTTTCAACCACATCACCAACCGCCACTAAAATTTCCGCCACGGCAGCTTTATCAACACCTAAGTCAGGTACTGCAATTTCAACGGGACCTGTCGCAGATGTTGATGGTGCAGGTGTTAATGCATCTACTTGAGGCGCTGTTGCAGGTTGCTCTGCTTGCACAGTCGTTGCAGGAGCGGTTTCAGTTGCTGCAGATGATACCGCCGTTTTCACAGTCAGAATCACCACGCCTTCTTTCACCACATCGCCTGCATTGATGGTGATGGACTCCACACGGCCAGACACAGTACTTGGCACTTCAACAGTAGCTTTGTCCGATTCCACCACGATGATGCTTTGATCGACATCAATTTCATCACCCACAGCGACTAGGACTTCACTAACAGTGGCTTTCTCTACACCAATATCAGGTACTTGTACATCCACCACTTGCGATGCTGTTGCAGCGGCTTGCGGCACTGCTTCGGCTTTAGGCGCTTCTGCTGCCGGTGTAGGTGCTGCTTGCGCAGCAGGTGCAACGGAATCACTTTGCGCTTCAGGCGCAGCAGCGCTTTCACCTTCAGCTTCTAACTCAATCAGTACCGCACCTTCAGCAACACTATCACCTAAATTCACGGCAATGCTTTTGACCACACCTGCTGAAGTGCTTGGCACTTCAACAGAGGCTTTGTCAGACTCTAACAGTACAATGCTGTCATCGACCGCAATGCTATCGCCGACTTTCACTAAGATTTCTGCAACCGTTGCTTTATCTACACCAATATCAGGAGTCGTAATTTGCATGCTTAGTTCTCCTCTTTGTAGTCAGCAACAGCATGAAGCTCAGGTGTTTCTTGTGGAGCCCACGCTACAGGACGATCAGTGTCTAACTCAAAGCTAGAAATCGCATCTTTCACTAAGCGCGCATCCACTTCACCTTCATCCGCTAATTTTTTCAGCGTCGCAACAACGATATGCGCAGCATCGACGCCAAAGTAACTACGTAAATTACCGCGTGTATCTGAGCGACCATAGCCATCTGTACCTAATGCAACAAATGGGCGGTTGTCTGGAAGATAAGCACGTACTTGTTCACTATAAGCACGCATATGATCTGTCGCCGAAACCACGATGCCGTCTTTTTCACGCAACAACTTCGAAATCCATGCTTCTTTAGTGTCTTCAGTTAATGGGTGTAAACGATTGTATTCTTCACATGCCATACCATCACGCGCCAATTCATTGAAGCTTGTCACACTCCATACATTCGAGTGAATTTGGTATTCATCACGCAGGATTTTTGCCGCTTTAATTACTTCACGTAAAATCACACCTGAACCAAGCAACTGAACTGTCGCTTTCTCATCTTCTTCAAGTAAGTACATACCACGTTTGATGCCTTCTTCAGCACCTTCAGGAATCGCAGGATGTTCGTAGTTCTCGTTCATAACAGTGAGGTAATAGAACACACGCTCTTGGTTCACGTACATACGTTTCAAACCATCGTGCACGATCACGGCTAATTCATAACCAAAACATGGGTCATATGACACACAATTTGGAATGGTGTTAGCTAAAATATGCGAGTGACCATCTTGGTGCTGTAAGCCTTCACCGTTCAATGTCGTACGGCCTGCCGTTGCACCCAACAAGAAACCTTGCGCCTGCGCATCACCTGCAGCCCATGCAATGTCGCCAATACGCTGGAAACCAAACATTGAGTAGTACATGTACATTGGAATCATGGGTAAGTTATTGGTTGAATAACTGGTACCTAACGCCGCCCAAGCACTCATTGCGCCGGCTTCGTTAATCCCTTCTTGTAACATGTGACCATCTTTAGCTTCACGGTAATGCATCAACTGTTCTTGGTCTTCAGGGGTATATTTTTGACCATGGGCCGCATAGATACCCAACTGACGGAACATACCCTCCAAGCCAAAGGTACGCGCTTCATCCGGAACGATTGGCACCACACGATCTTTAATGGCTTTTTCTTTCAATAAAGATGAAATCAAACGCACCATCAGCATGGTTGTAGATTGTTCTTTACCGCCGCTGCCTTTGAGTACCGCATCAAACACTGACAATTCAGGAATTGCCAGCTGTTCGCTTTCTTTACGGCGAGCAGGTAAATAACCACCCAATGCCTCACGACGCGCCTTCATGTATTTCAATTCAGGTGAGTTTTCGCTTGGACGGTAGAACGGCACTTCTTCCAATTGCTCATCAGTGAATGGTAAGTTGAAACGGTTACGTACATATTTTAATGATTCAAGCTGCATTTTCTTGATTTGGTGGGTTTTGTTCACCGCTTCAATTTCTTCAGACAAGCCATAACCTTTCACAGTTTTCGCAAGGATTACGGTTGGTTGACCTGTTGATTTCATCGCTTCTGCATATGCAGCATAGACTTTGTATGGGTCGTGACCACCGCGATTTAGATTATCAATATCTTCATCGCTCAGGTTTTTCACCAACTCTTCAGCTTCTGGATATTTACCAAAGAAGTGTGCACGGGTATAAGCCCCACCCTTTACTTGATAACGCTGATAGTCACCATCAACGGCTTCTTCCATCACCGCTTTTAAAGCGCCTGTTTTATCTTTATCAAGTAGCGGATCCCAATGACGACCCCATACTACTTTGATGACACGCCAACCTGCACCACGGAACAGTGATTCAAGTTCTTGAATAATTTTACCGTTACCACGCACCGGACCATCAAGACGCTGTAAGTTACAGTTTACAACCCACACTAGGTTGTCTAACTTTTCACGACCCGCAAGCGCGATTGCACCAGTACTTTCTGGCTCGTCCATCTCGCCATCGCCGAGATATGCCCAAACCTTGCGGTCTTCTTCCTTAATTAAGCCACGGTTCATCAAGTACTTTTGAATATGTGCTTGATAGATCGACATAATTGGGCCAAGACCCATCGATACCGTTGGGAACTGCCAATAATCCGGCATTAAATATGGATGTGGGTAAGAAGGAAGTCCTTTACCACCCACTTCACGACGGAAATTATTTAAATGATCTTCAGTCAGACGACCTTCAAGGAAAGAACGTGCATAAATACCCGGTGCGCAGTGACCTTGGTAATAAATCATGTCACCGCCAAAGCTGTCGCTATTGGCACGGAAGAAGTGGTTAAAACCTACATCATATAAGGTTGCAGAAGATGCAAAGCTGGCCAAGTGACCACCTAAATCGTCACCCGTTTTGTTGGCACGTAAAACCATTGCCAAAGCATTCCAACGGATCAGCGCACGAATACGACGCTCCATATCCGGATCACCTGGCATCGGTGGCTGTTCTGCAACAGAAATGGTATTTAAATAAGGAGTATTTAGTCGCTGAATGGGAACGTGTTTGGCAATTGCTTGCTGATAAAGTTTTTCGAGCAAAAATGCAGCACGATCAGTACCCATATGCTGTAAAACTGAGTCAAATGCATCCTGCCATTCTTGGGTTTCCTGAGCATCTGTATCGCCATAAAACGCCATACTTCACCTATCCTATGTGCTAAATATATAGGTCTATTAGTATCATATTTTGGGCATACTCAGTTATTGCCACAGATGAATACGCTTTGGCTGCATTATTTATTTGCTAAATACTTATTGATTATTAATTACACTTTTTTACATTTTTTGGTCAATTTGGATAATTTTTCCTACATACATTATTTTTTTCAATGATAACGTTATAGCTTAAAGCAATAAATAAAAAGCCAGTGTCTGTAGAGGTCAGACACTGGCTTTTAGAAACAAAGACTTCGTAAATACTGCTACCGTTTTTAATTGATCAATATCGTAGATATTCCTCAATCATCCTACAAGGTAGCAATTCGAAGCTAAACAAATTATGGCAACATCGCTAAGTAAGTAGACGGATTCTTGCGTTGACCATCTTTTACTACTTCATAGTGTAAATGTGGGCCAGTACAACGACCTGTACATCCAACATTGGCAATATGCTCGCCAGCTTCAACACGCTCACCTACACGAGCAATTAGACGCGAAGCATGAGCATAACGGGTAAGATAGCCATTACCATGGTTAATCTCGACATATTGACCATAACCTGTACCCCAACCTGACTTCGTCACAATACCTGGGCCAGTTGCGTAAATAGGTGTGCCGCTTGCAGCAGATAGGTCTAAGCCTGAATGGTTTTCAGCGCGACCACCCATTGTACGGCCGCCATAATTAGAGCTGACACGTTTCATATCTGGTAGTGGGTGTGCGATTAACCAAGAGTATGGATTGTTTGAACTTGCAGAATAGCTTTTAGAAACTGCACTTGAACCGTATTTTTTGGCGATAGTCGCATTGTTCAGTTCAACTGATTTTTCACGAATTTGAACATTCAATTTCGTTTCAGCGGGAATATCTAGATCATTACTTTCTGAATATGCACCTTGAGACAAAGTACGGGTTAACTGTTCTATACGATCTGATGAACTATCTGCTTGATTTAGTTCAACTAGATCTGCGAAAGCGACTGAAGCGGCCGAAGCAGCCAATGAAAAAGCCAACAAAACACGTCGTAAATGCATAAAAAACCTCTATAAACTGTTCTTACTTAATTTCCTAGCGTGATCTCATCCTTGATATCTGATTGAAGGAGCGCATAAGATTAAGACATAAACATGTAGGAAATATGTATGTCCGAACCTGTCAACGTTTTTCAACCCAAAAGAAAACACTTAAAAACAGGAAACTTCTCGTTTCTTTCAACTCAAGTTGCTGCATGGCAGAAACTTACGAAACTTGTTCAACCTGTATTACCCCAACCGGAGCAATGGCAAGTCGTTTGTTATTTAAATGGCGTGCTTATGTTGACTGGAGAAAATCAGGCGCTCATAAGTCAGCTTGCTTATCTACAGAAACAATATATTGCACAACTCACACAATTACCCGAATTCAAAGATTTACACAAGATTCAAGTTCGTTTGAGAACTCCGCCTCAAACACCCCATTCCCCTGAAAAAATTTCAAGAACCCTTAGCACAGAAACTCAGGATTTACTCCGTAATGCTGCTGACTTTGTGAGCGACCCTAAGCTTAGCCAAGCAATGCTGCGTTTGGCAAGCAATAAAAAGTAACCACCCCATAGTCACAGCTTAATCGCAGAATCAAAAATGTGACATAATTAACATTTATTTTAGTTATATTATAACATTGCCACCGAAAGACAATGACTTATGTCACATTCACATAACTTATTGGACAATCATTTATGTCATCAAATGTTACAATTTCATAGCTATCTGGATCACTTTTGACATTGCGCAGCAGCTGATTATTTAAAGCATGACCCGACTTATATGCATCATATTTGGCAATAATTTGGTGACCAAGCAAATAAAGATCACCTACAGCATCTAATATTTTGTGACGAACAAACTCGTCAGAGAAGCGTAAACCTTCTTCATTGACTACACCTGTTTCATCTACCCCAATGGCATTATCTAAGCTTGCGCCAAGTGCCAAATTATTGGCTTTGAGATAATCCAAATCCTTCATAAAACCAAAAGTTCGGGCTTCACTAACCTCATAAACAAAAGTTTCAGTCGAAAAATCAATGGTCGCCGATTGGAATTCTTTTTTGAAAGCAGGATGATCAAAATCAATAGTAAAGTTTAATTGAAAGCCGTCATGTGGTTCAAAGACCGCACGTTTATCGTCTATCAATGCCTCAACAGGTTTTAGAATTTTTATAAATTTTTTCGGTGCATTTTGTTCAACCAACTCACCTTGCATGAGTAAATAGATAAATGGACCTGCACTACCGTCCATAATCGGTACTTCTGATGCTGATACTTCAACAATCAGGTTATCAATTCCTAGACCTGCAATCGCACTCATAATGTGTTCAATCGTACCGACTTTGGCATTTTCTTGTACCAAGTTTGAACACATAAATGCTTCTTGAATCAGCATTGCATCGGCATGAATATCAACTGGAGGATTCAGATCAATACGTCGAAATACAATTCCCCCATCGGCATGATGTGGCACAAAGTTAATCATGACTTTTTGCCCGCTATGCAGTCCGATGCCACTCGCTTTCACGACGCGTTTCAGGGTACGTTGCTTCAACATGTATTTTCTATCATCTGTTCACAAAACCGCTATACGTTAGCATATTTAGCCATTGATAAAAAACAAAAAGGTAGCCGTAAGGCTACCTTTTGTAATTCACAGCGTGTTAACACATTGAATTTGTTTTATTTACGTTGTTGATTCTTCAGATAATCCTGAATACTCATGGGCGTAGGACGTGCGCTGGTATTGCTTGATGCTGCAGCAGCAGGAGCTGCTGCTTCAGTTTGCTGACGCTGAATTGCCGGTACATCATCTTCATCAACTGGTACTTGAGCTGTAGAGGCAGTACGTGTTGCTTGCGCCACTGGACGTTTCATAGGTTCAGCAGAATCTGCAGAGTTACGTGTTAAACCTGTTGCAATTACAGTTACACTGATTTCATCACGTGCATCCGGATCAAATACCGTACCGTAGAAGACCTGACCTTCATCTAAGTCAACAATCTGGTTTACTACATCGGTAATTTCTTCAATTTCACCGAAAGTAACATCGTCGCCACCCGTTACGTTAATTAAGATGCCTTTAGCATTCATAATAGTTACGTTGTCAAGTAATGGACTACGGATTGCTTGTTCTGCAGCCTGACGTGCACGATTTTCACCACGGCCTGAGCCAGCACCCATCATTGCGTAACCACGTGTACTCATGGCAGTTTTCAAATCGGCAAAGTCAAGGTTGATATGACCTGGACGTACCACCAAATCAAAGATACTACGTACCGCATTTAACAATACATCGTCTGCCTTTTTATAGGCATCTTTCATTGAAATATCGCGGAATACTTTAAGTAGACGTTGGTTGGGAATAATAATCAAAGAATCAACGTGTTGCTCTAGTGCTTCAATCCCTTTTTCAGCAGATTGTTGACGACGTTTACCTTCAAAATTAAATGGTGTTGTAACCACACCTACAGTCAAAATGCCCATTTCTTTGGCAATTTCAGCAACTACGGGTGCAGCGCCTGTACCTGTACCACCGCCCATACCCGCGGTAACAAATACCATGTCCGTACCTTCAAGGTGCTGACGAATTAACTCACGGCTTTCTTCTGCTGCAGTTTGACCAACTTGTGGATTTGCACCAGCACCTAAACCACGTGTACTTTGCTCACCCAATTGGATTTTAAATTGAGCATTCATACGATCAAGTGCTTGTTTATCTGTATTAGCACAAACAAACTTTACACCGTCAATGTCAGATTCAAGCATATGCTGTACTGCATTACCACCTGCACCGCCTACACCGAATACTGTGAAACGGGCTTGACCGATGCTGTCGCTTTGATCATCTTCTAAAAATTCAAATGAGGCCATGCCTAAAAAATTCCTAATACATAATTGGCAGACACTTCAGCCCGTATACTGCCTTGATCTTAATAAAAATTGTTTTTTAGAATGCTGCCCAAGTTCCAGCTTGTCAAGTACAAGCAATAATCAGTACAACTTCCCAACAATATTCCCAAATATTTCAACTTAAAAGATTGATTTCAACGTATCGTTAAAACCCGTCCATGCTCGTTTTACCCGACTGAAAACCGAAAGCTTTTCGGTATCTTCAGGTTCAACGATTGTATCTTGCGTTTCACTTTGACTAAAAATAAGCAGACCCGCAGCTGTAGCGTATTGTGAACGACGTAATGCTGCTTGTTGTTGATCATCTGCATATACCTGCACTGGGGGATTACCCAAATGTGCAGAAACGCCTAAAATTCGGCGTGCAAACGTTACCATACCTTCAATTTGGCAAGCATCGCCTGTCAGTACCACACCATGGTATAAACCATGGATTGCACCATGATTCACTAATTCATCACGCACTTGATTAAAAATTTCTTCATAACGTGCAATGATAATTTCAGTGAGTTCAATTCGGCTAATGGTTTGCGGACCATCAATACCTTGATATTGAATCATACTTTCAGGTTTAACGACTTTTAAATCTACACAACCGTATAATAATTTAATACGTTCCGCTTCTTCAGTCGTGGTTTGCAGCACTGCAGCAATATCACGCGTCACATGCTCACCACCACGCTGTAAGGTGTGGGTCATGGCTAAGCGACCATCCAAATGGACTGCAATATTAGTGGTACCAGCACCAATATCGACCAAGCAAACACCGTATTCTTTTTCATCTTTGAGCAAACTGGCTTCGGCTGTTGCTAATGACGAAATCACCATACGTTCCACGCCAATGTTGGCACCTTTCAACGCACGATCTAGGTTTTGCATGGTACTAATCGGCAACATCATCAAATGATAATGTCCAGTCATACTACGTGCAGACATTCGAATTGGGTTTAATACCCATTCAGGCTCATCATCAAGCTCAAAACCAAGTGGCACAGCACTGACCAAATAGTGATCAGAGGTTAAATGACTGGCTTTGGCCAGTTCTAATGCACGCACCACTTCATTGGTGGTAATCGCATGGTCATTATTTTCAATTGGAGTACGACCAGAGGCATAAAAACTTTTTAATTCCGCACTCGGAATCGAAATCCACGCAGAATGCACACGACATTCAGCCATATCTTCCGCTTCTTGTACGGCATTTTTAATGGCAGTGACGACTTTATCGAGACTTACAATTTTCCCTTTATTCATGCCGCGGTTACGAGCGGTCGCCATCCCTACCACTTGGATATTGTCTGGCGCGTGTACCTTACCAATCAAAACTGAAACTTTGTGCGTCCCAATGTCAATCGCAACAACCGAGGGAACAGCTTCATTCATTATTTACTACTACCATTCACATGTTTGTTTAATTAATGGCTTAAAGCCTCTACTTATAAAGCCGGTCATTATGGCTTCACCGGTGTTCCATTCGCAATGCCTATGTCATCACTGGTTACAACAAACTGACCATTTACCGATTTTGCAGGAATGGAATTTTTCCATTGAATCGCTAGACCATTTCGGTAACGCAGGTCAATTGCAGAAATTCTTGGCCAAACTGGCTTTAAATCACTGTGTGCAAGATAACTTAAACGTTGCAACTTACTCATGGTTTGATCTTGGTCGACGATGACACGTAAACCTGAATCAAACTGCATAAACCATGTCATGCGTTCCGTTAAATAAAGTTCTTTTAATCGGATGCCGACCGGTAAAAATAACTGGTTAATTTCATTGTACCGTCTCATCATCATTTTAGAATGACTGACCGGACCGTGAAGTAATGGCAGTTGCTGATGATTTTGTGGTGTTAGCTCGGAAAAGACCTCACCACTATCACTCAACAAACGCCCTGTGCCCCAACGAGCAATGGCTTGACGTGGCATCACACGAACGCGAATTGCATTCGGCCATGCACGTGAAACAACCACGCGATCGACCCAAGATAACTCTAAAGCTCGATCACGAATGACACGTAAATCTGAGGTAAAATAGTTTTGTGTCACCAATGGTGATACATAACTCATCACTTGTTGCTTTTCTTGTGCTGAACGTGCACCCACCACATCTAACTCTGCCACTCGGGCATCAGTCATCACACGATAGAGCCCAAACACCCCTGCAGCCAATACCAAACAAGCAACCAGTAGCAAAACCCATCCACCTACATTGGTAAGCTTTTCCTTACGTGTAGGCGGCTTGTCGTGTATGAATGTCGTTGCAGCACGCTTACGGCGCATTGACGCAGGGAGTTGAGCCATAATTTAGTGTGCCGCAGCTGTTAGGGTTTGTTCTAAAATTGCCACACATAACTCATCAAAGCTATAGCCCACTGCTTTGGCAGCTTTTGGCACAAGCGAATGACTGGTCATCCCCGGAACGGTATTAACTTCCAATAACCAGAAATTACCTTGTTCGTCCTGCATGGCATCAATACGACCCCAGCCACTTGCACCAACGGCTTGGAAGGCACGTAAGCATAGTGCTTGAAGACGTTTTTCTTCATCTTCAGTTAAACCACATGGAATGCCATACTGCACATCATTACGGTTGTATTTGGCTTCGTAATCGTAAAATGCCACATCCGCAGGTGGCTCTAAACGGATCACAGGCAATGCCACACCATTTAAAATCACAATGGTGAATTCACGTCCAGTAATCCATTTCTCCGCCATCACAACAGCGTCATGTTGAGTTGCTTTTGTAATCGCTTCAGCAAAGTCTTCCATTTTTTCAACTTTGCTCATGCCAATGCTTGAGCCTTCATGTACTGGTTTGATAATAAATGGCAGACCAATACTGTCGACAATTTCTTGCAAATCTGAATCTTTGCTGACAATGCGATACGGTGCAGTTGGCAGCTCAGAACCTTGCCAAACTTGCTTGGTTTTCACTTTGTCCATACCAATGGCAGATCCTTGAACACCTGTACCTGTATATGGAATATTTAACCATTCAAGTGTGCCTTGAATCTGACCATCTTCACCACCACGACCATGCAATACAATGAATGCACGATCATAGCCCACCAACTCAGTCACACTGCGTTGCTGTGGATCGAAAGCTTCGGCATTTACACCCGAACGCACCAATGCTTCAAGTACAGCTTTACCACTATCGAGAGAAACCTCACGTTCGGCAGATTTACCACCTAATAACACGGCAACTTTGCCGAATTTTGAAGCATTTGACACGTTTATATCCTTAAACTTTTTGCACTGTCTAACTAGACTTTCAATCACCCAAAGTGATTATTTTACGTATAAATCGTTTTGAGCAAGCTCGATTGAGATTGCACCAACATTACCTGCGCCCTGTGTTAATAACAAGTCATTCGCTTGTAACACTTTTTTCATCACAGCTTGCAAATTACCTTCAACAGGATCAATCAAAATCGGTTCAACTTCACCACGCAGACGAATACTGCGTGCCAATGCACGGCTGTCTGCACCTACAATGGGTTTTTCACCCGCAGGATAAACTTCAAGTAGCAACAATTGATCGACTTGCGACAATACATCAACAAAGTCATCAAAGCAGTCACGTGTACGGCTGAAACGGTGTGGCTGGAACATCATCACTAAACGACGATCAGGGTGGCTAGCACGAGCGGCTTTAATGGTTGCTTCCACTTCTTTTGGATGATGACCATAGTCATCGACCAATTTCACAGCACCACCCTCAATTTCAAATTCACCTTGAACTTGGAAACGACGACCCACACCACTGAAGCTTTCTAATGCACGTGCAATCGCTGCATCTGAAACGCCTTCATCTGTTGCAATACCAATTGCAGCCAGAGCATTTAAAATATTATGCAAACCCGGTAAGTTGATGGTTAAGCGAAGCGGCTCACGGTCTTTACGTAATACGGTAAAGTGCGATTGCATACCCTCTTGCACTACATCTACTGCGCGAATATCGTTGTCTTCATTAAAGCCGTAGGTCACAACCGGACGGCCAATACGCGGCATGATTTCACGAATGTTGGCATCATCACCACACACCACAGCCAAACCGTAGAATGGAAGCTTTTGTAAGAACTGTACAAAAGTATCTTTTAGTACATCGAAGCTACCACCGTAGGTATCCATATGGTCAGCATCAATGTTGGTGACAATCGTTGCCATCGGCTGTAAATGTAAGAATGATGCGTCTGATTCATCTGCCTCAGCAACAATGAAACGACTTGCACCCAAAGCTGCATTTACACCAGTACGGTTTAATAGACCACCAATCACATACGTTGGGTCTAGGTTTTCTTCTGCCAACATACAAGTCACAAGACTGGTCGTTGTGGTTTTACCATGTGTCCCTGCTACAGCAATACCATGACGGTAACGCATCAATTCACCCAGCATTTCTGCACGGCGAACCACAGGTGTACGGGTTTCAATCGCCGCTTTAATCTCTGGGTTTTCTGCATCAATTGCAGTCGACACCACAATAACGTTCGCACCTTGAATATTTTCAGCCGTGTGACCAATGAACACCTGAATACCATTTTCTTCAAGCTGAGCAGTGGTTTTTGATGCTTTGATATCTGAACCCGAAACTTTATAGCCTTGGTTTTTCAACACTTCTGCAATACCACACATACCCGCACCACCAATTCCAATAAAATGGATGTGTTTAATACGGCGCATTTCTGGCACTTTAATGAGCTTTTTCGCTTGATCGGCAGGCATTGATGGAGACATAAATTACTCGAATATTACAAATCTTGAATTAAACCAACCACATGCTTAGTCGCATCGGGTTGTGCCTGTTGTCGAGCCTTAACCGCCATTTCCATAAGTAGTTGACGGTTCATCAGCGGCTTCAACAACGCTGTTAAACTTTCAGCGGTCATGTCCGCTTGAGGGCAAATTTTTGCTGCATTACTCTTGGCCAAGAAGCGCGCATTGGCAGTTTGATGATCATCCACAGCACTTGGTAGTGGCACAAATACAGCGGCCACCCCTGCTGTTGCAATCTCAGTTACAGTCAACGCACCAGCACGGCAGATAATGAGATCCGCTGCAGAATACGCTTGAGCCATATCTTCAATAAAAGGTTGTACTTCAACCTGTAAACTTTCAGGCGCATCGGCATAGCGTGCCAACGTCGCTTCAGCATTATTTTGACCACACTGATGATAAACACTCAGTGGTAAATCAAGTTGTTGTAATGCAGCAGGTACGCATTCATTTAAAGCACGCGCACCGAGTGAACCACCCACAATTAAAATACGTATCGGCTGACCAGATTTTTCACGCTCTTGGTAACGCCATGACGGATTTAAAATTTCTGTAATTTCCTTCCGTACAGGATTGCCTGTAGTCACAATTTTATCTTGAACTGGAAAAGTATTTGGAAATGCCTGACACACCGTTTTCGCCACACGTGATAATTGCGTATTGGTAAACCCAGCCACAGCATTTTGTTCATGAATAATCACAGGAATACCGAGTGCGCGTGCAGCAAGACCACCAGGCCCTGCAACATAACCACCAAAACCTGCGACCGCATCAACTTTGAGCTGTTTCATATAGCGCATCGCGCTTAACGTTGCTTTTAAAATTTTGAAAGGTGCCATTAACTTACGCACGACACCATTGCCGCGCACACCTTGAATATCAATTTGATAAATCGGAATGTTTTGATTTTTAAGCAGGCGATTTTCCATACCTGATGGTGTTGCTAACCAAGACACTTCACAGCCTTGTTGTTGCAACTCTTTGGCAACAGCGAGTGCTGGAAAAACATGACCACCGGTTCCGGCAGCCATCATCATGACATGTTTCGGCTTTACTTGCGTTGCTTCGGTCACAGTCTAATTCTTCAATTCTAAAATATGGCTAAGGAAATTCAATTTTAAGCAAACAATTGTAATCACAAACGCATAACCGTGAAAGGCAATTTACTTTTTTTCAACAGGCGTATGATTGTTTTTTTCTACTATTTTTAAAGTTTAAACTAGTTTTATTATTAATCTAGGACTTACGCACTATTATTTATAGATTCTCTGTGGTAGCAGATGATTTTTATCGAGAATAAAGTCATCAATGAAGTTTTTGATAACTGGTCTAAATAATTTCTTCTGCCAACGATATACATTT
>NZ_VOYM01000048.1:0-30059 GCF_013420285.1 Acinetobacter sp. YH01019 | reverse complement strand
TTATTTGAACAATCTAAAATATTTGTATTACCTGAAAAAAGGCAAAGGCAATGTCCGCGAGTAGTGAAAATTAAAGCACAAAAATATCCAAGAAAATGCCAGTCAATTTCTTAACTGACTGGCATTAGTCAATTGATGGGCTTTTTATTCATTTTTTTGACTACTTTTTTATTTCTTTAAAGCTTTATTTTTCCATGCCGTTTGCACCTGACTTGCCACATTTGGATAATCCAAAACAAAGCGTACATGACTTTCTACACCCGTTTTTAAGGTCGCATCATCGACAATAAAAAATGGACTATGGTTTGGTGCTGCTTTACTCATATCCTGATTGGCTGGAGTAGCTCCCAAAAATACAAATAACGATGGCATCAATTTGCCATAGTAAGCAAAATCTTCACTGGCACTCGCATTATTATTTAAAATTTTGACATTACCATTTGCTGCCTGCTTTAAGGTCGGCACCATCACCTCAGTTAAAGTTTCATCATTCATGGTCACCGGCGCATAAGTCGCTATTTCCACCTTGGCTTTCACATCATTAGCAGCAGCAGTGTGCTCGACCACTTGTGGAATGGTCTTGAGGATATTATCACGTACCTGTTCGCTATTCGAACGAATCGTGCCCAGCATTGAAACCTGTTCAGGAATAATATTACCAGCAGTACCCGCCTGAATCTGCCCAATACTGACTACACCCATGCCCTGAGTTAAATCACTACGACGACTCACCACAGTTTGTAAATTATTAATCATCTGTGCAGAAGCCACAATCGGATCACGTCCCGCCCATGGCATAGAACCATGTACCTGCTGACCGTTGACAGTAATTTTCAAATTATCCGCACTGTTAAGAATAGCACCAGTTTTATAATGTAAATGCCCACTTGGTATACCTGCAATCACATGCAAACCAAAAATCACTTCGGGCTGAAGGTCTTTAAACGCTCCATCACTAATCATTTTACGTGAACCAATCAAATGACCTTCACTAAAATTATCAATATCTACACCGCCTTCCTCCGCTGGCTGGAACACAAAAACGACGGTTCCAGCAATCTGATCTTTATGTTGCGCCAACACCTTTGCTGCCCCTAAAAGTATTGCTGTATGCGCGTCATGACCACAGCCGTGCATAACAGGACTTTCTTTGCCTTGATAGATTGCTTTGACCTTACTCGCAAAACTCAAATTGGTCTTTTCTTGCATAGGCAATGCATCCATATCAGCACGTAATGCCATGACTGGGCCGGGTTTACCACCTTTTAGAATGCCAATAACACCCGTTTTAGCAAATCCTGTTTTTACCTGAATACCATAGGCTTTTAACTCCTTTTGCACGAGCTTAGATGTGTTGACTTCCATATTGCCCAGTTCAGGATATTGATGAATATGCTGACGTAGCTGAATCGTTTTTACCTCTGCCGCTTGTGCAGCATCTTTGACCCAGTCAGCCAAAGTCATTTGACTAGTCGTCAATGCCAATGTCACGGCACCTAGCTGAATAAACTTTTTCATCGTTTCTCTCATCTTTATCCTATGGATAATCAAGCATAAGCAAATTTGAATATTTTTTGGGCACTTTATAGGTATCAGAGCTATACATTAAAGGTATAGTAAAATTATTTCTCACTGTGCAAATATTCAACCAAAGTCCTCGCTCTCTCTTTCCCACTCCTAACTTTCCAAGTACAATACTTCGCTAGTCGAGGGATGCTGCGACTTTTTCACAGGCACATAAATGTGAAATCGCTAGGCTCGACGATTCGGTTCAAAGCTCTTTTGAATCAACAACGGCATCCGCGAACTGAATGATCAATTGTTTTTATTAAGGAGATCGTGATGAACGCGGTTAATGCTTCATTTACAGATTACAAAGTTGCCGATATTTCACTTGCTGACTACGGCCGTAAAGAAATCAAACTTGCAGAAGCTGAAATGCCAGCTCTAATTGGCTTGCGTAAGCGTTATGCTGCCGCTAAACCACTTGCTGGCGCTAAAATTTTGGGTTGTATCCACATGACAATCCAAACTGCGGTTTTAATTGAAACTTTAGTTGAATTAGGCGCTGAAGTTCGTTGGACATCTTGTAACATCTTCTCTACTCAAGACCATGCCGCTGCTGCTATTGCTGCTGCGGGTATTCCTGTATTTGCTTGGAAAGGCGAAACTGAAGAAGAATACATGTGGTGTCTTGAACAGCAAATTAATGTGAATGGTACGCCTTGGGATGCCAACATGATTCTGGACGATGGCGGTGACTTAACTGCACTTGTTCACGAAAAATACCCTGAAGTGATTGCTAAAATTCACGGTATTACTGAAGAAACAACGACAGGTGTTCAACGTCTTTACGAAATGCACCGTGACGGTACATTAAAAGTTCCTGCGATCAACGTAAATGATTCAGTAACTAAATCTAAAAACGACAACAAATACGGTTGCCGTCACTCACTAAACGATGCAATCAAACGTGGTACAGATATGCTTTTATCTGGCCGTCGTGCGCTTGTTATTGGTTATGGTGACGTTGGTAAAGGTTCAGCTCAATCACTTCGTCAAGAAGGCATGATTGTACGTGTAACTGAAGTTGATCCAATCTGCGCAATGCAAGCATGCATGGACGGTTATGAAGTTGTTGCTCCATACAAAAACGGCGTACAAACGGGCAAGAAAGAAGACATCAACCTTGATCTTCTTCAAAACACTGACTTGATCGTAACAACAACTGGTAACTACCACGTATGTGACGCAGCAATGCTTGATTCATTAAAAGCGGGTGCTGTGGTTTGTAACATCGGTCACTTTGACACTGAAATTGATACTAACTACTTACGTGGTTACAAGTGGGTTGAAGTTAAGCCTCAAGTTCACCAAGTTTATCGTTCTGAAAATGAAAACGATTACCTCATCCTTCTTTCAGAAGGTCGTTTAGTAAACCTTGGTAATGCAACTGGCCACCCATCACGTATTATGGATGGTTCTTTTGCTAACCAAGTATTGGGGCAAATGCACTTGTTCGCTGAGAAATTTGCTGATCTTCCTGAAGATCAAAAACAAGCGGCAATTCGCGTAGAACTTATTCCTAAAAAATTAGATGAAGAAGTTGCTGCTGCAATGGTTGCTGGTTTTGGCGGTGTATTGACAACGTTAACTCAAGAACAAGCTGATTACCTTGGTGTTCAAGTTGAAGGTCCTTTCAAAGCTGAGGCTTATAAATATTAATTAGCCCTCACCCCACCCCTCTCCCAGAGGGAGAGGGTGACCGCAGAACATCTTCATTTATGAATTCACTTTCATCTTTTGAAGAAAGTTAGCTTGCTCCCCTGCATCATTCCGCAATGAATTCTCCTCTCCCTCTGGGAGAGGTCAGGGAGAGGGTAAAAAATTAAATATTTATAACAAGGATTTGAAATGAGCAAAAATATACCCATTTCCTTTGAGTTCTTTCCAACCAAAACTGATGCTGGTGCGGAAAAACTTAAAGCTGTACACCAAGAACTTCAGCTACTTAATCCTGAATTTTTCTCTGTAACTTACGGTGCAGGCGGTTCTACCCGTGAACGTACTTTGTCTACATTGAATGATTTCAACGGTAAAGGCACACCAGTTGCGCCTCACCTCTCTTGTATTGGTGACAGCAAAACACGTATTGCAGAATTGCTAGATTTATATAAATCACAAGGCATTGACCGTATTGTAGCACTTCGCGGTGACTTACCTTCAGGCCAAGTTGGCTTAGGTGAATTGCCATACGCAACCGACCTTGTGCGTTTCATCCGTGAACATTCAGGTGATCACTTCAAAATTGAAGTTGCTGCTTACCCAGAAATGCATCCGCAAGCAGATAGTTTTGATCTAGACATCAAGCGTTTCTGCGACAAAGCCAATGCAGGCGCGAATGCAGCACTTACACAGTTCTTCTTCAATCCAGATGCATACTTCTACTTTGTGGAACGCATTCAAAAAGAAGGTGTAAATATTCCTGTTGCTCCGGGCATTATGCCAATTACCAATGCAAGTAATTTAATTCGTTTTGCTGATGGTACAGGTGCAGAGATTCCACGTTGGATTCGTAAGCAGTTGGCGACTTATGGCGATGACACTGAATCGATCAAAGCCTTTGGTCATGAAGTGATTGTGAAACTTTGCGAACGCCTGATTGCCGGTGGCGCACCAAGCTTGCACTTCTACACCATGAATACAACTAATCCAACACGTCAACTTGTTCTAGACCTCGGTTTAGCATAAGTCATAGATTTCACCCATTTACGAGTAATGCAGTATGCCCCGTTTTTTTATTGAAGCTGATTTAGCCGAAAATACTTCTGTTGAATTAACTGAAACAGTGTTTCATCACTGGGTAAAAGTATTACGTGCGCAAGTGGGTGAACAAGCCATCTTGTTTAATGGACAAGGTGGTGAATACCAAGCAGAACTCATTGAAGTCGCTAAAAAATCTGCTGTTGTGCAGATTTCCGACTTTAACCCAAATAATCGTACGTCTGCAATTCGTACATTACTAGGCCAAGTCATGAGTAAGGGGGATCGTATGGATTATGCGATTCAAAAAGCTGTTGAACTCGGTGTTTCCAATATCCAGCTTTTGACTTCTGAGCGCTGTGAAATGCGTCTCAAATATGACCGCGATCAAAAAAAATTAGATCACTGGCAAGGTATTGCCGTGGCGGCCTGTGAACAATGTGGTTTAAACATCGTACCGCAAATTTTACCACCAATGAGTCTAGAAAAATGGCTGGAAACTGAATTACCAGAAACTCGACTAGTACTGGCACCAAACAAAGATGAAGCTGATGTACTCACTAAGGCGACACATGATATAGCTTTACTAATCGGGCCTGAAGGCGGCTTAAGTGAAGCAGAAATAGCAGCTTCAAATCAAAAAGGATTTGTGAATTGGTGCATTGGTCAGCGTGTTTTACGTACCGAAACTGCACCTGTTGTTGCATTATCAATTCTAAATTATAAGTTGGTTTAATTTTTTTTAACTGAAGAGTTCATCAGATAGTTAATATTTAGTTCTGCAGTGCATTGCATTTTTTTTGTAACGCAATTAACCTAGATTTAATAAAAATGAATCAACAGTTACCTGAATAAACAAATAGTTGCTGGAATACTACAAATACAATGATGGTTTTGATGTACTTGGGGCAAGGTGCTTATATTCATGACATATAATCAAGATGAATATATTAAGCAGCACAATCATGCTGCACAAATTGCGAACACGCTTCGCCATAGCCGCTATTTTTTGGTTAGCATCCTTATTATTTGTCTTTATATATTCGCTATTTACCAAGTTTATTTTACTCATCAATCTTTTTATTTCAGCATTTGGTTCATTTTCACTGAAGTTTTCGTCAGCCTTTGCTGGATGATCAGTACAGTTTATTTCAAACCAGGACAATATTCGCTGCAAATTGCACATCGCTGGTTACAATTTCAATGCTTTTCTGTAGGTACGCTCATCGCAAGCGGGATCTTTTTAATCTTTTATTACCTACCCTCTAACAATGAAAATTTTCAACCGATTCAAGCCTTAACACTTTCAGCCCTCCTCCTGATTGTTACGCAAACCTTTGGCCTAACTTATTTAACACAAAAACTAAATTATTTTTGCTTAGCATTTTTACCGTCTATCGTTCCCTATTTAGTTGCACAGTTTTTCTTTTTTGACGAAACCAATCATTTATTCAATCTCAGTATTAATTTTGGCCTTATTGTCATTTTAATGTGTGCAATGACTTCTTATCGTATCCATCGTCGTGTTTCGACCCTATACGCGAAAAATAATTTATTAGTCGAAAATGCAGAGCAACAAGTCAAATGGACGGATGAACTCTGCCAACAATTACAGGACGAAGTTAATAAATCACGTGATATCGAAATGCAGTTGCAGCTCGGCAATCAACTGTTAGAGCAGAAAGTCAAAGAGCGAACGTTTGATATTGAAACTATGAACAAGGACTTAGAAAACCAACAAGAAAACCTTGTTCTTGCCCATGAAATTGCAGGCTTACGTCCTTGGGACTGGAATGTCAAAGAACGTAGAATTTCTGTGACCAATCATAAGCATGAAAAATCCTTACGCAGTTCTAAAGACCATCAAATCCAGCTTCAGCATGTCATTCATCCTGACGATGTCATGCATTTCAAAACAGAAATGACCAGACATTTGCGTGGTCTGACAGACCGATATGAAGCAACGTATCGGATTCAAAACAGCAATGGTAAATGGAACTGGGTGCATGATATAGGTCGTGTGATTACTCGTGATCCAAACAATAAAAAACCACTTCGCATGGTGGGGATTCGCCGTGATATTCACCAAGAACGTACTTCACAAGAACGCCTAAAACTAGCTGCAAGTGTACTTCAGCAAGCCGCAGAGGGAATCTTTATTCTCAATGAAGAACTTCGCTACATTGATGTCAATCCTTTCTATGAACAACTGACTGGATTTAGCCACGAGCAAATTATTGGCAAGCATTTATTTGATATTACTGCAAATTATAAATCAGCACAGCGTAGTACCCATTATTCCATTATTAAGCAAGTACTTAAAATGGGTGAATATGATGGTGAATTACATGAAAAATTCTTATCTGGTAAAGAATTAACATTGTGGATGCACATTAATGCAATTACCGATGAGCAAAACCGTGTCACCCATTATATAGGCATTGTCTCTGACTTAACTGAACGTAAGCTACAAGAACAACGTCTGTCTTATTTAGAAAACTATGACACGTTGACCGATCTACCGAATCGTTTCTACTACAATTACCAATTACATCAATATTTAGTGTCACAGCAAGATTCCATCAAGCAGTTGGCAGTTATTCGACTCAACATCGACCGTTTCCGCCCTTTAAATGAATATCTCAGCAATAATGGCGGCGATGAACTATTGCGCCAAGTAGCACAGCGTTTACGCCTAACCAATGCGGAAGCACTATTTGTTGCCCATCTAAATGGCGATGATTTTGCAATTGTATATGAGATGTCACATATTCGACCTTCGGTACAAGAACACTGTGAGCGCTTAACCAAAGCATTCAGTCTGCCTTTTAATATTTTCGGGCAAGATCATGTGATCACATTATCTATTGGTGTAGCTTTCTACCCCGAACATGGCCGACAGCTCGACTATCTAAACAACTGTGCAGAACAAGCACTCAGTGAGGCCAAAAACTTAGGTGGTAATACCATCCGTTATTATTCAAATGAAAATACGGCCCTACTCGAACAAGGTATCTTCCTTGAACGCGATTTACGTAAAGCAATTCAAAACAATGAATTAGTGGTTTATTACCAACCTAAAATTAATTTTAGAAATAAAGATATTTATGGTTTTGAAGCTTTAGTACGTTGGAATCATCCTGAAAAAGGACTTATACCACCCGGCCTTTTCATTCCGCTTGCTGAACAAACCAGTTTAATTTCAGATATTGGTCGAATTGTGCTGCAAAAAACAGCAAAACAAATCCGTCTCTGGAATAATTTAGGCTATAACAACATCTGTGTTTCAGTAAATATTGTGGCGCAGCAAATTCGTCGTGGCCAGTTACTAAACGATTTGGATCAAGCAATTGACGACAATCAAATTGATGGCTCGAGTTTGGAATTAGAAATTACCGAATCTTCACTAATTGAAAACTCAGATTCAGTACGTAACTTACTTGACGAAATTAAGAAACGTAAAATTAATATCTCTTTGGATGACTTTGGTACTGGCTATTCTTCACTGTCCTATTTAGCTGATTTTCCAATTGATATTTTAAAAATTGACCGTAGTTTTGTCTCTAAAATTGGAGAAAATAAGCAACAAGCAATTGTCAGCGCCATGATTGCTATGGGTAAAGCGATGGGCATGACAGTAGTTGCTGAAGGGATTGAAACAGAACAACAAATGCAGTATTTGCAAGATTTAGACTGTGATATTGCACAAGGTTATTTATTCTCAAAACCTCTGCCACAAGAAGAAGCCACTATCTTCCTCGAAAACAACATTAGTGCACCGACTTATACATACTTAATCTAAGTTAGTCGCTCGAACCAATAAGAATGTCTGAAAAACACACGTGTTCGACTGTCCCAATAAGACAACTAATGATATATTCAAGCTGATAAAGCAACCATATCCAGGCCCACTGGATAAACAAAACACAATCGAGATACAGATGGACGATCAATCTTTAAAACAGCAGGCTTTGTATTATCACGAATTTCCAACACCGGGGAAAATCAGCGTTACACCAAGCAAACAATTGGTCAACCAACACGATTTAGCCCTCGCATACTCGCCTGGTGTCGCTGCACCTTGTTTAGAAATTGAACGCGACCCATCTACTGCTGCACTTTACACAGCGCGCGGTAATCTTGTTGCAGTAGTCAGTAACGGTACAGCCGTACTTGGCTTAGGTAACATCGGTCCATTGGCGTCTAAACCTGTAATGGAAGGTAAAGGCGTACTATTCAAAAAATTCGCTGGTGTCGATGTATTTGACATCGAAATTGCTGAAAACGATCCAGACAAAATCGTAGATATCGTTGCAGCTTTAGAACCAACTTTTGGTGGTATCAACCTTGAAGACATCAAGGCCCCAGAATGTTTCTACATCGAGCAAAAACTTCGTGAACGCATGAACATTCCTGTGTTCCATGACGACCAACACGGTACTTCAATCATCGTTGGTTCTGCATTGTTAAATGCCTTACAACTCAACGGCAAAAAAATTGAAGAAATCAAAATTATTGCTTCAGGTGCTGGTGCTGCTGCACTTTCATGTTTAAATCTACTTTGTGCTTTAGGTGCAAAGAAAGAAAACATTATTGTTGCGGACTCACGCGGCCTACTGACCACTAAACGTGAAGGTTTGGACGAATCTAAACAAGCATATGTACAAGACATTGAAGGCACTCAACTTGCCGATGTCATGGAAGGTGCTGACATGTTCTTGGGCCTTTCTGCTGCTGGCATTTTGACCAAAGAAATGGTTAAAGTGATGGCCAAAGATCCAATCATCTTTGCCCTTGCCAATCCAGATCCAGAAATTTTGCCTGAACACGCACACGAAGCGCGCTCAGATGTAATTATGGCAACAGGTCGCTCAGATTATCCAAACCAAGTAAACAACGCACTTTGCTTCCCTTATATTTTCCGTGGTGCACTCGATGTTGGTGCTACGACAATTAATGAAGAGATGAAGATCGCTTGTGTGCATGCTATTGCACGTATGGCACACGTTGAAGCAGATGCTGCATCTTATGGTGAAAAATCTGCCTCATTTGGTCGTGATTACTTAATCCCTCGCCCACTTGATCAACGCTTAATTCTTGAAATTGCGCCTGCCATTGCACAAGCAGCTATGGATTCAGGTGTTGCTACACGCCCAATCCAAGATTTCTCTGCATATCGTCAACGTTTGTCTGAGTTTGTATATAACTCTGCATTTATGATGAAACCGATTTTTGCACAAGCGAAAACGGATCCTAAACGTATTGCATACGCTGAAGGTGAAGATCTACGTGTACTTCGTGCAGTGCAAATTGCTGTAGATGAAGGTTTAGCAAAACCTATTTTGGTTGGTCGCCCTGCTGTTATTGAAGCAAACATCAAGAAACTAGGTTTACGTCTTGAAGATGGTGTGAACATCACTATCGTTGACCAAGAGAAAAACCCAGACTATGACAAGTTTGCTGATGACTACTATAAAATCATGCAACGCAAAGGGGTTACACCTGAATATGCGCAGCGTGAAGCTCGTCGTCGTTCGACTTTAATTGCTTCTATGTTGGTTCGTCATGGCATTGCTGATGGTATGCTTTGTGGTACGTACTCAAGCTACGATATCCATTTAGACTTCGTAAGTAATGTAATTGGTTTAAAAGAAGGTCGTAATAACTTCTTTACGCTAAATGCACTGATGCTTGAAGATCGTAACTTGTTTATTGCGGATACCTACATCAACCGTAATCCAACCGCTGAACAATTAGCTGAAATGACTATTTTGGCTGCAGAAGAAGTGCGTCGTTTTGGTATTACTCCACGTGTCGCGTTACTTTCTCACTCAAGTTTTGGTTCTGATCAAACAGACCCAAGTGCGCAAAAAATGCGTAAGGTGTTCGACATTTTGTCAGAAATTGCACCGGAGCTTGAAGTTGAAGGTGAAATGCATGGTGATGCAGCCCTGGATGAAAATATTCGTCAATTTGCATTCCCGAATTCACGTTTCAAAGGTTCTGCAAACTTATTAATTATGCCGAACCTTGATGCAGCGAACATTTCATTTAACTTGTTGAAATCAACATCAGGTAGCAATGTAACGATTGGTCCAATTCTACTTGGTGCTGCTAAACCTGTTCATATTTTAACTCCGACAGCAACAACACGTCGTTTGGTGAATATGACAGCATTAACCGTTGCAGAGATTCAAGAAAACGAAAAAATTAGCCCTCTAATTTAAGTTTAATGGATCACACTTTGTGACTTGAGAAAACCTCTGTTCTGTAGCATGATGGCGATAAGAATAGAGGTTTTTTCATGCAAGTTTATTTAGTAGGCGGTGCAGTTCGAGATCACTTGCTCGGGCACCCCTATCACGAAAAAGATTATGTCGTTGTCGGTGCAACGCCGGAACAATTACTTGCTCAAGGTTATCAACCTGTGGGTAAAGATTTCCCTGTTTTTCTTCATCCAGAGACCAAAGACGAATATGCGCTCGCTCGAACAGAGCGGAAATCGGGTCATGGTTATCACGGTTTTGAGTTTTATACAGACGTCAATGTTAGCCTTGAACAAGACCTCATTCGTCGTGATCTCACGATCAATGCCATTGCTATGGATGATGCAGGTCAGATTTATGATCCCTACCATGGTCAACAAGATTTAGAGCGACGCATCCTTCGCCATGTGTCTGATGCCTTCGTCGAAGATCCTTTGCGAGTTCTGCGGATTGCACGTTTTGCGGCACGTTATAAAGCTTTAGGTTTTAAAGTGGCTGATGAAACACTGGAACTGATGCAAGAGCTTGCTCAATCTGGTGAGCTTGAAGCCCTCACACCTGAACGCGTATGGAAGGAAACCTCTCGTGCGTTAATGGAAGACCACGCAGATGAATATTTTGAAGTTCTGCGTGCATGCGGCGCATTAAAAGTACTATTCCCAGAAATTGATGCGTTATACGGTATTCCACAACGTCCTGAATATCATCCTGAAATTGATTGTGGTATTCATACCATGATGTCATTGCAGCAGGCTTGCCGTGCCAATTATTCTTTGGATGTTCGTTTTGCTGTACTGGTACACGACTTGGGCAAAGCACTCACTCCAGTGGATGAGTTACCGCGCCATATCATGCATGAAGAACGTGGTGTTAAACCGGTGACCGAAGTGTGTGATCGTATGCGTGTTCCCACCAATACCAAACAATTGGCAATTTCTGTTTGTAAAGAGCATCTCAAGTGTCATCAAGCACTGACATTAAAACCTGGTACCTTATGGCGTCTGTTACAACGCATGGATGTATTACGTCGACCTGAACGTGTGGAAGCTTTTGTTCAAGCCTGTGAATGCGATTCACGTGGTCGTTTGGGACTTGAAGATCGAGCTTATCCGCAAGCACAGTATGTGCTCGATGCAATGAATGTCGTACGGAGTATTAAAGCAGCAGATTTACCACCTGACATATCAGGCCCTGATATTGGTGAAATACTGATTGAACGACGTATTCAAGCTATTGCCGCACTTAAAACGAATCAATATACAATGGACGTATAAATTGATTTAAAAAAAGCACCCTCAGGTGCTTTTTTTAAATGTCGTCTAATAACAACGCTGTTATGAAATATCCGCTGGGAACGTGATGACCTTGTCTAAGCGCAATTGTTCAGTTGCTGTCATTAACAATCGATCTATACCCAGTGCAATGCCCGCACACTCTGACATGTGGGGCAACGCCGCAAGCAAATATTCATCAATTGGCATGATATGTAAACCAAGCTTTTCACGTTCAGCATTATCGGCTTCAAAACGACTGCGCAAAACATCAGCATCGATTAACTCGTCATAAGCATTGGCAAGTTCTAAACCTTCTATATACAACTCAAATCGCGCTGCAACTAACTCCCCATCGTCATCAACACGTGTTTTCGCAAGTGATGCCATTTCGGGTGGGAAATCTGTTAAGAATAATGGGGTATCAAAGCCTAGACTTGGTTCAACGAAATGTGAGAACAATAGATCAATATAACCAAGACGTTCATCACCTAAATCCAAACTCAAGCCAACACGACGGCAGCAATCTTTTAATTCTTGTACAGTCGCCTGTAATGGGTTCAAGTCCAAACGATCCATAAAAGCATGCTTATAACTTAAGATTGTTGGACGTACTTCACCAAAACGCTGTTTTAGCACAACATTGAGTAAGTCAGCCACTTCAAACATTAAGTCTTTTAAACTAAATCCTGGACGATACCATTCCAACATAGTGAATTCGCTATTGTGCTTACGCCCATGCTCATCGTCACGAAATACTTTACAGATTTGGTAAATTGGACCACTCCCACTGGCTAGCAGGCGCTTCATGGCGAATTCAGGTGATGTTTGCAAATAATGTATTTGAGCACAGCTCTGTACGTGACGCTGTGCTTGTACTGAGGCCAAGTGAACATCAGTCACACCAGCTTGTGACAACACCGGTGTTTCGACTTCGAGTACATCACGTTCTGCAAAAAACTGACGAATTTGTGCATACATTTTGGCACGTGCACGTAATGCATTAACATCACAGGTCGGCTGATAACGGACTTCACTCATGCAGCTGGACCTCCATGTGCCGCCCACTCTCGGCGTAAAGGATAGGTTTTACGTAAATAATCAAAGGCTTTTTGATCAACTTTACCGTCTTTTAAGCATGCACGCAGATTCGCATCATCACGCGCAATATCATAAAGTTGATGTAAATAAATTTTAAGCGTTTGTTTTAGATCATGTTGCGCAAAATATTGTTCGCATGCAGGTAACTGCGTTTCAAAAGCTTTATCACTCTGATACGCAAAGGTTTGGCAAAATGCCTCATAAATCATTTGCGTACCACGGGCTTTTCCTTCCAAGCTATAACCTGCGATATGCGGCGTCACCAAAGTAATAAGATTAAGTAACGTTTCTGAAATTTCAGGCTCATGTTCAAATACGTCTAATACCACTTTACGCCCAGTACTTTGAATATCAGCAATTAAAGCAGCTTCTTCAACCACTGAGCCACGTGCAGAATTAATCAAAATAGCTGATGGCTTCATGGTAGCGAAGGCTTCAGAATTGATGAGATGATAGGTCGGATGCGCGCCAGTTTTGGTTAAAGGTACATGCGTCGAAATTGCATCGGCCTGAGCCAGTAATTCTTCCAATTCAACTTGTTGTACATGATCTCGTTGAACAAATGGATCATAGCCAATCACATTCCAGCCCAATAGTTGCGCCATTGTTGCTAAACGCGAACCAACATTACCTAACCCAATGATGCCTAAAGTAAATTGTTCATTTGCATTTAACAATTCAGGTTTGACGTACAGCAACGCAGTAATCACATATTCAGCAACCGCTTGTGCATTACAACCTGCTGCATTCGACCATGTAATACCTTGCTGTTCTAACGCAGGAATATCTAGATGATCAGTTCCAATCGTTGCACTACCAACAAATTTCAACGCAGTCTTGTCGATTAAGGCTGCATTGACCTTCGTCACTGAGCGCACTAAAAGCGCTTCTGCATCTACAACATCATGTTGCATTAAGTTACGTCCTGCAACTTGCTGAATTTCACCGAATTGTGCAAAAAAGTAATCTGTAAATGCAAGATTTTCATCTGCAACGATTTTCATAAGTCATTCCAAAATTTCACTGCATGAATAATAGCGCGTTACATAGATGCTGACTATGTACCGATATACCTATGTATTGAAATCAGCCAAATGAGTAAACACGGATGACCAAATAGGTCGGTTTACACTTTATTGGCAATAATCGGTTTGTTGATCTTCAATTTGGGATAAAGCGGCTTGCCATGCTGCTTGAATAATGGGTTCAGCCATTGGACTCTCAAATTGCTGAACGGTATATTCACAAATAGTTGTTTTCGGAAAATGTAAATTACCACCACTCATTGCTTTAACCTGTATTTGACAAGCACGTTCTAAAAAATATATTTCGTGAAATGCTCGGGCAATATGATTTCCTGTCGCTAATAATCCATGATTTCTTAAAATCATACAGCGATAATGCCCCATGTCAGCCACGAGACGATCACGTTCTTCTAATGAAAATGCAATCCCTTCATATTCATGATAAGCAATGTTGTTATAAAACTTTAAGGCATGTTGCGATAAAGGGAGTAAGCCCTGTTCTTGCGCTGAAACCGCAATGCCATCCGCTGTATGCGTATGGATCACACAATTGATGTCTGCTCTTGCATGATGCAAGGCCGAATGAATGACAAAACCAGCCACGTTCACCATTTTCCCTTCATCAAAACGTTCAACAATTTTGCCATCATGATCAATTTTAACGAGATCGGATGCTTTCATTTTTTCAAAGGTGACGCCATAACGATTGATTAAAAAATGCGCTGGTTCATGGGGTAAACGTAAACTAATATGTGTATCAATTAAATCGGTCATTTTATAATAAGCAATTAACCGATACAAAGCTGCCAATTGACAACGTGCTTGCCACTCTTGTTCATCCATATAATCAGGCTTAGCCATTTTTTAAATCCTTTTTTCGCTTTCTAATCAATTATTTTGTCTGCATTATTGTTAGCAATTTTTTAGTCAATCAACAAGTACATTGTCTTTTTAATTTATTAACTGAATCAATTTCAATATAAAATTTTAGGCAATAAAAAAACCCCAATCAATGATTGGGGTTTTTTGAAATTGGCGGAAGCGGTGTCCGTCAAACTAAACCACTATCTATATGTTTTATATTATATATCTTTAATTATATTTTTTTCTTACTACAATTCTTACTACACAAATTTTGTTACATTTAGTCTGAATTTTAGGATATGACTTATACCGTTTATCGGCATATTAATCGTGTCCAATAGCAAAGATAAGACAAATAAAGAATATAAAATATTGAATTATTTAAAAATTAAAAACAAACAATGGATTTTTCGCAGACTCCCCTTACCCAATCTGATGTAAAAGCCTATTGACTCATTTTTTAACCACTGATAGCGTATTTATTACACAGCAAAATCTGTGTTCAGGCGTGGAAACCTGATACGATCTAGGTGCAATTTAATGTCGCACTTGCGGCTATTTTTTTGCTTACTGTTTGATGCAGTCCTTTATGGCAGCATGGCAGGGCAACCTCGTGTTGGCTGATCCTAGATTCAGTATTTCCACCCCTGTCTGTTGCCACCTCAGCTCTGTGGAAATGAGTTGTGGTGGTGTATATCCCAATCTAGGAGTGCATCATTATGCAAAATCAAATTTCAGCAAAGCGCATCGTCACGCAGTTGATTCAAAACGTTGCCAAGAAAATCCCAACTGAGGATCTGCAACGTCTTACAGATCTTTATGTTCTCATTGATCGTTTAGAAGACCGTGCTCAACACATTGATGGTGAGTCTGCCCACGCAACCGGGCATACACATGTAGCCACGCATTATCCTGAAATGTGGGCAAAACGTACTAAGCTACGCCCTAAGCTTACAACTATGCATTCTTCTTTTAATGGAGACTAAATCTCTTACAGACTTGAAAAGCAATTTCATATCATTTGAAGATTTTAGAGTTCTCATAACACCTACTCTATGAAAGGAAGCGGATTTATTTAATCCGCTTACCTCTTTGATCAATGATCATTTCACCATCCTCTTTGGTAAAAGCTCCTAATTGAGGCGCAGACAAAATATCTAAAACGAGTTCAGATGGTCTACATAGTTTTACGCCTAACTCAGTCACTACAAATGGACGATTAATTAAAATTGGATACTCAAGCATAAAATTAATGAGCTGTTCATTTGTCCAGTGCTGCTGATCCAACTTGAGCGTTTCAAAGGGTTCTACATTTTTGCGAATAGCTTCACGTACAGAAATCCCTGCGTTTTCAATTAAATTAATGAGTTCGATCTTACTCGGAGGGGTATTAAGGTATTCAATAATTTCAGGTTCTTCTCCTGTATTTCGAATGAGAGCTAATGTATTTCTTGATGTTCCGCAAGCTGGGTTGTGATAGATCTTAACTTTCGATGACATTGGATTAACTCAGAACTTAATAATATTGCATTTATATATGGATATGCATATATTCGCAATAGCATATATTGGAGTGTGGATTATGGATCAAGCAGATTTCTTTAAATGCCTATCTGACTCGACACGTCTAGATATTTTAAAAATTATTTTAGCAAGACAAAATGTATGTGTTTGTGAAATCACAGAGATATTACAACTGAGCCAACCTAAGATTTCTCGTCATCTGGCTTTACTTCGTAATCTCTCAATTTTGTTAGATGAGCGTAAGGGGCAATGGGTGTATTACCGATTAAATCCTGATTTACCAGAATGGGTAAATGCAGTGCTCAATGTCTTAAATGATGAAGTACTGAATAAATCTGCAAGCAACTTATCTATCTCTATGCAATGCGAGTAATTCAATGTCCGGATCAAAGCTCTCATTCTTAGATCGAAATCTAACGCTATGGATTTTCATTGCCATGGCATTAGGAGTAAGTATTGGTGTATTTTCTCCTCAAGCATCTGTGGTACTCGATCAGTTAAGCATTAATTCAGTGAATATCCCTATCGCAATAGGGCTTATTTTGATGATGTATCCACCACTTGCCAAAGTAGACTATGCGACTTTGCCTAAAGTCTTTGAGGACAAGCGAACCCTTACATTATCTCTCGTTCAAAACTGGCTAATAGCACCTTGCTTAATGTTTGGTTTGGCAATCATTTTTTTGCACTCCTATCCTGAATATATGACTGGTCTCATTCTGATTGGTTTGGCCAGATGTATTGCTATGGTCTTGGTTTGGAATGGCTTGGCATGTGGTGACAATCAGTATGTCGCTGCCTTAGTCGCGTTTAACAGTATCTTCCAGATCTTATTCTTTAGTACTTATGCCTGGTTATTCTTAACCTTCTTACCACCATTCTTTGGGGTAGAAGCACAAATCATTAATGTGAGCTTTTGGACAATTACCTATGCTGTTCTTATTTATCTAGGTATTCCGTTCTTACTTGGATTTTTAACTCGGTTGATTTTAGTCAAACAGAAGGGGGTGGATTGGTATCAATCTAGATTTATCCCAAAGATTAGCCCAATCAGCCTTATTGCGCTTTTATTCACGATTATAGCCATGTTTAGCCTTAAAGGTGGTGAAGTGGTTAGCCTTCCTCTAGATGTACTTAGGATCGCTATTCCTTTGACAATTTACTTTGTTGCGATGTTCTTCATCAGCTTCTTTATGAGTAAGTGGATGGGTAACGATTATCCTAAAACAACTGCTATTTCCTTTACTGCGGCAGGCAACAATTTTGAATTAGCACTTGCTGTAGCGATTGCCACTTTTGGATTAGCTTCACCTGTGGCTTTCACAACAGTGATTGGACCGCTTGTTGAAGTGCCTGTATTGATTACCTTAGTGACAGTTTCGCTATGGCTGAGAAAAAAAGTTTTTAAAGAGGCATGAAGCTAATGAACTTACCAAATATTGATCTTAGTCTTTTGGAAAAACCGACTTTAGAAAAAGTTCAGGCAAAGAACCTTGAACATCCTCCAAGAATACTGCTTCTGTATGGCTCAAATCGTGATCGATCATATAGCCGTTTAGCTATTCAGGAAGCTGGTCGAATTCTTGAATATTTTGGTGCGGAAGTGAAGATTTTCCATCCTAAAGGGCTACCTCTCCCTGAGGATGGGGATATGGAACACCCTAAAGTTAAAGAACTGCATGAACTTTTAGCATGGTCTGAAGGAATGGTTTGGTGCTCTCCTGAACGCCATGGCGCGATGAGTTCAATTTTAAAAGCTCAAATTGATTGGATTCCATTAGCAGCAGGTGCAATCCGTGCAACGCAAGGTAAAACTTTAGCGGTGATGCAAGTCTGTGGCGGTTCACAGTCGTTTAATGCTGTAAATCAATTACGTATTTTAGGGCGTTGGATGCGTATGATTACGATACCCAATCAGTCTTCAGTGCCTAAAGCATTTCTTGAGTTTGAAGAAGATGGTCGTATGAAACCTTCCTCTTATTACAATAGGATTGTGGATGTGATGGAAGAGCTCTATAAATTTACGCTTTTAACCAGAGGACAATCAGCATATCTAACTGACCGTTACTCTGAACGTGTAGAGAGTGCGGAAGAGCTTTCAAAACGTGTGAATCAGAAGAGTATTTAAATTTCCGAAAAAGCTTAGTCAGCATAGGCTAGGCTTTTTATGATTCCCCATACTATCAAAACACTCCTTTTTATAGTTCTAAATCCCGTAAGTTCTTTCTCTTCGGTTCTGGTGTTTTAGGTACGATTTGCATGTCTTGTTTACGCTCAGTTTGCTCATCAGACTTCTTGTGGTTATAAGGTTCTAGATAACACCGAAGTTCATTCATACAATCTTTCATATCAAGCCTTGAAGCATCATTCGCATTGATCAAAGGTGAATTTTCTTCTTTCAGGTGTGGTCGAGGATGGTTGAGATCAATCATCTGCATGTAATGATCCATTGTGTTTAAAAAACCCAAGATATTCGGATCATCTTTTCTAAATAGATGAATATTTTGAATGAGTTTTTCCGTACACAGTCTAAACTCTCGAGCAAATTTTAGTTTTTCTTCTGTTGGATAGCGATTTCCTTTTTTGTTTTCATCGATCAAGAAACGGATATGATCTGTGATTTGATCATCTACCCTTTCCGCATAGACCCTCATCATGGTGAAGTCTTGGTCAGGATGTTGTTGCACGATGTTATTGATGAAATGACTCAAGCGGTATTTAGGAAAAATACGTTGTATCGACCAATCTAGCGCTGTTGATATAAATTGATGAGCTTGCTTAAATCGTTGCTCATATTCATGACTTCTTTCAGCACATTGTCTAGCTCTTTTTCGATGCTTTTCTCGGGATACTGCAAACTTACCCAATTGATCGAATTTAGTGTCTCTAAACAACTCGAGTAACTGCTGAGCTTTGCCTCGATATAGCTCTGACACTGCATTTGAAACTGTTCTGATTGGAGATAGGTATTCAGAGACTCTTTCAACAACGGCACCAAGATATTGGATAAATCTGTTTGATTTGGTACGTCGATGTTGTTGGATAAATAATTCTGATACTGCTGGATCTGCTGATCCTTGTGCTGTAGCTCGCTGTTCAATTGTTCGATCAATTGTTGCAATTTGTCTTGATAAGCTTGCTGCAATGCGATGGTATTGTTGGCTTCTTTGATCTCGTCCTTCATCTCTTGCAAGTAACTGCTCAAAGCTTGATTTTCTTGTTGTAACAACTGAAGTTGTTGCTGAGTCAGGTTTTGTAACTCGGTATGGAATTCGGGCATTTAGATACCTCTTATGCTGTTGTAAATTAAAATGAGACTGTTGCTGAAAGTCAGTATCAGCAATAGCACTAAAATAATAGTAGGTGTTTTGGTGATGTTTTGCTGAATTTCCTCTATGGTGTTGAGATCGGGTTTCATCCTGAGTTGTTGGCTGATCTCTTTGAATCGTATGTCGCTCGACATCGAGGAATTCAAAACCAATTTTTTGATTTTCTCTATCGTCTCTAAGATCTCCAAATGTGATTGTTGATGACCTTTCATCTGTAGAAGAATTTCCTCCATCTGATTGTTCTGCTGTTCGGACTCCTTCTCGAGATGGGTCTTGTAGCGTTGTATCTTTTTCAAATGTTCGCTCAACTGCATATACGATTCTCTGATCATCACCAATTGATGCTGATAGTGGTTCAGGATCTCGATATGTTCGTTCATTGTACTGCTGGCGTTTTGTTCGTACGTCTTGAATGCGTTGCTCAGCTTCTCGCAATGCTCGAGTCCGTTCTGCAAGCTTTGTTGAATCCTCATTTGATGGAGATCCAAGAGCGTCTCTTCTTCTTTGATCTTCAAGGTAATCTGAGAGGTAAAACTGTTCGTCATAATATGCAGCCTTTAATCTGTCTGTACCTGCCTCGGTACGAAGTGAAATATAGTTTTGTCCGACCCGTGTGATCGTGCCGATTTCAGAGAGGGCTTGTAGAACGGTAGGACGGTCATAGACCACGCCCTGCAACATACGGTGCTCAATAAATTGATTAATCAACTCAATGCGTGTTGCCTTAGGCTGTTCAATCAAATTGGCTCGTAAAGCAGCCGCATTCTGCTTAAGTGCATGGTGTTGGAGCTGTAAGCTTCTCGCTCGAATAGGATCATCAGGTCTTGCCCAGTCATATTTATGGTTGAAGTAATCTCGCAGTGGATCGAAGTAATGCCGATGCCCAGGCGGTGCAATATTGAGAGATTTCTCAGTGCTAAGTTCAAGACGAGGAATCAAGACATGGATATGTCTCGATCTGTTTTCCTCTTCATGCATCACAGCCGTCATGTGATACTGATGTGGCTTTAAGCCAGCAAAAGCATGCTGTTCAAATGCATCAAGTACCTCG
The DNA here is from genome assembly GCF_013420285.1 of Acinetobacter sp. YH01019. Lineage (NCBI taxonomy): Bacteria > Pseudomonadati > Pseudomonadota > Gammaproteobacteria > Moraxellales > Moraxellaceae > Acinetobacter > Acinetobacter sp. YH01019. Next base: position 9,365 of record NZ_VOYM01000048.1, on the reverse strand, counting down.
TTGATTTCATCGATACCCACCTCATCTTCTGCAGCCCATGCAATCACCACGGATATATAGCGATACTTATGCGGTGAGCTTTGTGAAATGGCAGCAAAGGTCATCGGATCACCACGAAGTACTTCTACACCTGTACGTGGCAAATTAAGATGATCTTTATCATCCATCACATAGGCAGCAGCACGAAATGGATCACCTTTCCCATGCGGTAGAAACTTAATAATCATGCTTCTTCCCTTTGGGTGGTCACATAACGTAAAGCCTGTTCTTTCCGACGTTCAACCTGATATTCAGAGCGTATGATGATAGGTAAAGGATCTAGATGCCGATGGAGCAGTTGTTGAATATTTTCTAAGACAGCCAAGCATTGGATATATGAAAAATCCATCTTCTGTTTTTGTTGGCTCAGACAAAGTATATTCAAGGATTTGGCGATTTGATTGATGTTATTGCCGATCCGTCCTAGCTCTCTAAGAAAATCTGGATCAAGTTTGCAATAGGATGTAGCTACACGACTGACTTTTGTGGCTACGCTCTTAGCACGTACAACACTGTTTTGGAACTCAATTTCACGTGGGACATAGGGTTGACTCATTGCATATTCATGTGCGATGAGTATATGGATTAAGTCGGTAAAACTGATCCTTTTCCACTCAAGCAACTGTTCAAGCTGCTCAGCTTGTAGATCTAAAAATCTCAGTCTTTTGACAATATTTCGATTGCCTTGTTTCATTCTTCCACCTATTGTTATTTTTATTGTGGTGTCAGTAATGTGTTCATTGCGATTGTAGCCACAAGGTGCAGCGATTTACAGATCGCTTTGTAGCTACAAGACATTGAATCATTCTTTGTTCGTAGCCATAGAACGAGTCACTTTTCAGTGCATGGCTACAAATATCATTACTGAGTGCTGAATGAAACTTTAGCAAATTATTTTTTTTGGCAATCGTAAATGTGGAATTTTGGAGAAAAACATATAAATATTTTTTAGCGAAAAATTGAAGTAAAATAGGCCTACCTAGCCCACAAAGACCAGAGAAAAATGATAGTAATTATCATTTATAGAGTTAAATATTGCTAATAAAATATACAAATAGTTGAACTAAGTTGTTATTTGCTTAATATTAAATTACTATTTATAGGCTCTTTAGTTCTAGGACTTAACAGTCTAGTCGGGTGTATAGCCAGACTCAAACTTATTGATGTTATTGTGAATCAGAAGTTTTACTACTTCGCTCATATCTTCGCAAACTATTAAAACTTCTGCTCATTAGTAAAGAGTATAATTCAGGAAAGCTAAGCTTTCCTGAATTATTATTGGTTAGATTTAATATGAAAAATTTAAACCTATTGAAAAGTCTAGAAGAGAAATTTAATATTCCTCAACATAAGCTAGAAGAGTTTATTCAGAGCTCCCCTAGAAAATATAAAGTTTATCAAATCCCCAAGAGAAGCTCTGGAACTAGAACAATTGCGCAACCAACGCCTGAATTAAAAGAGTATCAGCGTTATTTAGTATCTATATTTTCTCCAATTTTACCAATCCATGAAACTGCTTTAGCGTATGTGAATGGAAAAAGTATCAAAGACAATGCTCTTATACATTGTAAAAATAGATACTTTTTAAAAATGGATTTCTCTAATTTTTTCAACTCTATCACTCCAAATATATTTTGGAAATGTTGGGAAGAAAGCCAGACCAAACTTAGTGATGTAGATAAAGAAATATTAACCAACTTAATATTTTGGAAACCCTCAAAATATCAAAAAAATCTTGTTTTAAGTATTGGAGCCCCAAGCTCACCATTAATATCAAATTTTTGTATGTATAAATTTGATATTACACTAAGCGAAATTTGCCGTAAAAAAAGTATTTCTTATACACGCTATGCTGATGATTTAACTTTTTCTACTGAATGTATAGATATTTTATTTGATTTTCCATTAATAGTTTCTGAAGTTTTAATAGATTTATATGATGGAAGTTTAGAAATAAATCATTTTAAAACAGCCTTTTCATCAAAAAAGCATAATAGGCACGTAACAGGAGTTACTATAACTAATGAAAGTAAAATTTCATTAGGCAGAAAAAAGAAAAGATATATTAAACATTTAATCCATAAATTTATTTTGGGCTCTATAGAAATTAATGAGCTCACATATTTGAAGGGGTATTTTAGTTTTATACACCATATCGAGCCTGATTTTTTATCTCGATTAAAATCTAAATATTCTGATGAAACTATTGATCTTATTAGATCTATGGAGCGCTAGATGCAAAATACTTTAATTCACTTAGTATCTAATACACATGATCAGCAATTTGATTCTGCATTCCAGTTATTTATGAATTACCATCAAGGTTTGAATAAATTTAATAAAAATGAAATTGAAGCTGAAAAATATTTTAATTTAGCTATTAAGCTATATGAAAAAGATTTATTTTTATCCAATATTGAAATTAGTAATTATAAAATAATCAAAAATTTAAAAATGAATTTTGATAAAGAGTTAACCATTATTATTGGAGATAATGGAGTTGGAAAAACCAGTATTTTAAATGCCATTAGAAAACACATTATGTGGATTGCAGCTAGTATTCGTAAAGATAATGCATCTGGTGGAACAATATCTTCAGACGAAATTAATAATAAATCTATTAATAATAGTAATGGAGCATATATTGATTGTACTTTTAACATAGGAAGTAAAAATACCGTTAAAGGAAGAATAGCCCGAGTAAAAGATACTTCAATCATCCCATTGAAAAGTGAATTGACTGATTACAGAGAGATAGGGCAAAAAATTAGAGATTTAAATGAATATAGAGATATTAATTTTCCTCTCTTTGCATTTTATGGCATTGATAGATTGTCGTCAAAAAAGAGTTTAAGTTCAGATTTAGTCTTTAATAAAGTTGATGGATATGAAGAATCATTAAATAAGGTTAGTAACTTTAATATTTTTTTAGAATGGTTAATTCAGATTTTAAAAATGTCAGAAGGTATTCTTTCTGAGCAGCAAGAATATCTATTACATGATCTTAAGGCGCTAGAGTTAGGAGGAGCTAACAATAGTTCTAGTCCTTTAAACTCTATGTATCTCAAATTAAAAAAATCTTTTGAAGACCAAACTTCAAATCAATTTAATCATAATACAAAGAAATTATTAGAAATAATAAACTCAGTATATCGGGAAATTTATCAAGATTTCATACGGTTAGAGCTAGTCAATAATGATGATGGAAAAGATAAAGTTAGAATGGTTCTAACAGACAATAGTTTGTTTTTGCATCAATTATCAGATGGTCAAAGAGTATTTCTTGGAATGATAGGAGATATAGCTCGTAGATTAATATTGTTAAATAATAGCTCTAATAACCCGTTAATGGGGAAAGGCATCATAATTATTGATGAGGTTGAGCTGCATTTACATCCTAAATGGCAACAAAAAATTATTGGGACTTTAAGAAAATGTTTTCCTAACATTCAATTTATAGTTTCCACACATTCTCCTCAAATTCTAGGTGAAGTAGAAAGTAAACATTTAAGAATTCTTACTATTCAAGAGTCTAGAGAAACTAAAGTACTTACTCCTGAACAGTCATATGGGTTAACCTCAAGCGAAATAGTAGAAGAATTAATGGGAGGGAAAAGGCGTAATCAAGATGTTAAAAAGAAAATAGACGGCATATTTAGACTTATTGATCAAGAAAACCTTGTAGAAGCTGAGCGTGAAATAGAAAGTCTTCAAACAGAATTAAATGGTGAAATTCCGGAGCTAGTAGAAGCTAAAAGCTTAATCCTTATGATGAAATAATACGATGTTAAATATTACTAGACCTCATGAGCCATCGAGTTTAACTCTTTATCGCCAACAATCTGATGCTGAATATGATGGACCTTTATTCACACCAGTTAAAAGTGATATACGAGAAGCGCTGGTAATTTCACAAGGGTATCTCTGTGCATATTGTATGCAACGTATATATAATGACCGATCAATAACTAAAATAGAGCATTGGCAATGTCAGGATATCTATCCTCAACGTCAACTTGATTTTACAAATATGTTTGCAGTATGCATTGGACAAACTCAAGATAAATTACATTGCGATTCATCTAAGGGCAATAAAGAACTAACAATTGATCCAGCTAGTAGGATTAAATTAGTTGAATCTTACATTAGATATACTAATTCTGGGGAAATCTATATTCAAGATAATGAATTATTAGACAATGAGTTAAATATTATTTTGGGGTTAAATCATAGTCGCATAAAAAGTAATAGGCAAGCTGTTTTAAGAGCGATTACAACTCAACTATCTAAGCACAAAGGAACAGTACCCAAAAGTGAATTACAGAGTTTATTGAGCAAATGGAGCAACGTAGATGCAGAGGGTAAAAAGATACCATATTGTGGAGTAGCTATATTTTATCTTAAAAATAAGATTTCAAAAGCTTCATAATTTTAGTTAAAAATTACTTTTTAAAGAAATGTAAAAAAACAAGTATTCATGCTTAGTTTTTTGTGCGATTCATCATGTTCCACAACATAGATTAGCTAAATTCAGCCAATTTTTAGTATAAATATCCTAAGAATATTGCCCATACTATTTGATAACTAATGTTTTGGGGTTCAGGGGGTCGCCCCTGACAAGCCCTGTTGCGTACCAAAAATCGATCCGTAGGATTAATTTTTGTAGCTACAGGTAGGCTTGCTTAATTAACTTCATTAATAACGTGCTTATACACGATTACTAACAGCTACTCCTCTAAAAAACAGTACGACATATTTTGTCGTATCTTCCTATGAGAGAGATTGACTAAAAAACATATATCTAGCAAAGTTATTTCAACATTAAAAATGAAAGCTAAATATATGAATTATCAACTACTTTTTCAAAAATTTGTACACTTATATCCAATTTCCAAAACTTTACGTTTTGAATTGATTCCACAGGGTGCAACGCAGAAATTTATTACAGAAAAACAAGTCTTGCTACAAGATGAAGTCAGAGCACGTAAATACCCTGAAATGAAACAGGCAATTGATGGCTACCATAAAGACTTTATCCAACGTGCACTCGGCAATATTGATAGCCAATCATTTGAACAGGCATTACAGACTTTTCAAGAATTATTTCTCCGTTCTCAAGCAGAAAGATCGACTGAAGCCTATAAAAAAGAATTCGAAACAACGCAAACGAAACTGAGAGAGTTAATCGTTAATAGTTTTGAGAAAGGCGAGTTTAAACAAGAATATAAATCTCTTTTCGATAAAAATTTAATCACCAATTTATTAAAGCCTTGGGTCGAAAAACAGAGCCAAACAGGTGACAACAACTACACCTATCATAATGACTTTAATAAATTTACTACCTACTTCTTAGGTTTCCATGATAATCGTAAAAACATTTATAGCAAGGAACCCCACAAAACTGCCCTTGCCTATCGTTTAATTCATGAAAATTTACCTAAATTTTTAGAAAACAATAAAATTTTACGCAAAATTCAAAATGATCACCCAGCATTATGGGAACAACTGCAAGCACTTCATCACACCATGCCACAACTGTTTAATGGTTGGGATCTTTCGCAATTGCTGCAAGTGTCATTCTTTAGCAATACCTTGACCCAAACAGGGATTGACCAATACAACACCATCATTGGTGGTATTTCTGAAGGTGAAAACCGTCAGAAGATTCAAGGTATTAATGAACTCATTAATTTATATAACCAAAAACAGGACAAGAAAAATCGTGTCGCAAAACTTAAACAACTCTATAAACAAATTTTAAGTGACCGTAGTACCCTATCTTTTTTACCACAACAATTTGCAGATGATGCTGAGCTGTATCATGCAATCAATATGTTCTACTTGGACCATTTACACTATCAAAGCATGGTCAATGGTCACTCTTATACGCTCTTAGAACGTGTCCAATTGCTCATCAATGAATTGGCCAACTATGATTTGAGTAAAGTCTATTTAGCACCGAATCAACTGAGTGCTGTTTCACATCAAATGTTTGGAGATTTTGGTTATATCAGTCGTGCATTGAGCTACTATTATATGCAAGTGATACAACCTGATTATGAGCTGTTATTAGCAAGTGCCAAAACAACCGCCAAAATTGAAGCAATCGAAAAATTAAAAACTGCATTTTTAGATGCCCCACACAGCCTAGTGGTGATTCAAGCTGCCATTGATAAGTATCTGCAATTACAACCAAGTAGCAAGCCACATACACAATTGACCGACTTTATTATTTCCTTGCTCAAACAATACGAAACTGTAGCGGATGATCAAAGCATTAAAATCATTAATATTTTTAGTGATATTAAAGGCAAATATAGCTGTATTAAAGGCCTAGTCAATACTGAGTCTACGTCTGAGTCGAAACGTGAAATATTACAAAATGAAAAACTGGCGACTGATATTAAAGCCTTTATGGATGCCATTAACAATGTCATAAAATTACTTAAACCATTTGCACTGAATGAAAAGCTGGCTGCAAGTGTAGAAAAAGACGCTCGTTTTTATAGTGATTTTGAAGAAATTTATCAGGCATTATTGGTATTTGTACCACTGTATAACAAAGTCCGCAATTACATTACGCAAAAACCGTATAGCACTGAAAAATTTAAACTGAATTTTAATAAACCCACTTTACTGAGTGGTTGGGATGCCAATAAAGAAGCCGATAATTTAAGTATTTTGCTTAGAAAAAATGGCAATTATTATTTGGCGATCATGGACACAGCCAAAGGCGCGAATAAAGCCTTTGAGCCAAAGGCACTAAATCAACTCAAAGTCGATGATACTACCGATTGCTATGAAAAAATGGTCTATAAGCTGTTGCCAGGACCAAATAAAATGTTCCCTAAAGTCTTCTTTTCGGAAAGTCGTAAAGCACAATTTAATCCACCACAACACATCATCGAATCATACAACAAAAAAGAGCATATTAGCAGTGAAGCCCATTTTGATCTTAAAAAATGCCATGCACTGATTGATTGGTTTAAACAATGTATTGAGTTACATGAAGATTGGAAGCACTTTAATTTTAAATTCTCACCGACGTCTCAATACAGCAACATCAGTGATTTTTATAAAGAAGTCAGCGAACAAAATTACAAAGTCCATTTCCAAGACATTCCTGCCGACTATATTGAGCAATTGGTGGCTGAAGGCAAACTGTATTTGTTCCAGATTTATAACAAGGACTTTTCACCACATGCCAAAGGCAAAGAAAATTTACATACTATGTATTTTAAAGCCTTATTTAGTGAGGAAAATTTAAAACAGCCTGTCTTTAAACTGAGTGGCGAAGCAGAAATGTTCTACCGCCCTGCCTCACTACAATTGGAAAACACCACTATTCATAAAGCGGGGGAAGCAATGGTGGCGAAGAATCCATTGACACCACATGCCACTCGTACTTTGGCTTATGACATTATCAAAGATCGACGTTTTACCACCGACAAATATTTGTTGCATATCCCGATTAGTTTAAATTTTCATGCACAAGAATCGATGAGTATTAAAAAGCATAATGACTTAGTCCGTCAGATGATTAAACATAATCATCAAGATCTGCATATCATTGGAATCGACCGTGGTGAAAAGCATCTACTCTATGTCAGTGTGATCGATTTAAAAGGCAACATTGTCTATCAAGAAAGCCTAAACAGTATTAAATCGGAAGCGCAAAATTTTGAAACGCCTTATCATCAACTATTACAACATCGTGAAGAAGGTCGTGCGCAAGCCCGTACTGCATGGGGAAAGATTGAGAATATTAAAGAACTCAAAGATGGCTATTTAAGTCAAGTGGTGCATCGTATTCAGCAGTTAATCTTAAAATACAATGCGATTGTGATGTTAGAAGACCTCAATTTTGGATTTAAACGTGGTCGTTTTAAAATTGAAAAACAAATTTACCAAAAATTTGAAAAAGCCCTGATTCATAAGCTCAATTATGTGGTTGATAAATCTACCCAAGCTGATGAACTTGGTGGCGTACGAAAAGCCTATCAATTGACCGCCCCATTTGAATCATTTGAAAAATTAGGTAAACAATCAGGGGTGTTATTTTATGTCCCTGCTTGGAACACCAGTAAAATTGATCCTGTCACTGGTTTTGTCGATTTGCTCAAACCAAAATATGAAAACCTAGACAAAGCCCAAGCCTTTTTTAAAACTTTTGCTAGCATCATTTTTAATGCCAAAAAAGACTATTTTGAATTTAAGGTCAATTTAAATCAGTTTGCAGGACTGAAAGCACAAGCGGCTCGAGCTGAATGGACAATTTGCTCCTATGGTCCTGAACGCCATGTGTATCAAAAGAAAAATGCCCAGCAGGGTGAAACAGTCATTGTAAACGTGACTGAAGAATTAAAAGCCCTGTTTGCAAAGAACAATATTGAAGTTGCAGAAGGTGTTGAACTGAAAGAAATGATTTGTGCCCAAACACAAGTCGACTTCTTTAAACGTTTGATATGGCTATTACAAGTATTGTTGGCACTGCGTTATAGCAGCAGTAAAGATAAACTCGATTATATCTTGTCGCCTGTTGCCAATGTACTAGGTGAGTTTTTTGATTCACGCCATGCATCGACACACTTACCACAAGATTCCGATGCCAACGGTGCATACCATATTGCTTTAAAAGGTCTATGGGTGATTGAACAACTCAAAACTGCTGCAAATACGGAGAAAGTAAATCTTGCCATTAGCAATGATGAGTGGCTACGCTTTGCGCAAGAAAAACTATATCTGACTTAAATCGTAATGCCCGAATAGTTTTTCTATTCGGGCTTTCTATTTCAGTATCGAGGAGCATACTGATGGAACACTTTATCAATATTAGTTTACTCAACGATTTTATTTTTTGCCCCTATTCCATTTACTTACACAATGCCTATATGGGCTTAGATGAAAAACAATATCACGATATCCCTCAAACTAAAGGAAAGCACGCACACCAAAGTATTGATCACGCTACACATAACACCAGTGCACATATTTTACTCGGTACAGAAGTCTATAGTGAGCGTTATGGCTTGACTGGCAAAATTGATATGTTTGACATTAAGAAAGGCAAACTTACAGAACGCAAAAGAACCATAAAAACCATTTACGACGGCTATAAATTACAACTCTATGCGCAATATTTTTGCCTCACTGAAATGGGCTATGAGGTCAAAAGTTTAAATTTTCATTCTTTAACGGATATAGGACTTACGCACTATTATTTATAGATTCTCTGTGGTAGCAGATGATTTTTATCGAGAATAAAGTCATCAATGAAGTTTTTGATAACTGGTCTAAATAATTTCTTCTGCCAACGATATACATTT
>NZ_VOYM01000047.1:0-30742 GCF_013420285.1 Acinetobacter sp. YH01019 | reverse complement strand
GCAGGGTCTTGTGGTGGCGCACCTTTGGATATTATTAAAAAATACATTGAAAACCAACAAGGTTAAAATCTTTGAAATTCACCTCCACCCTGACTGTCGGGTGGAGTCCTCTTTCACTTTAAGATAGGCACTGAATATGAAAATTGTGCCGTCGCGTTCTTTGATTTGCAAAACAACTTGAAACTTGCACTTTGGCCACAGCAAAGCTTAAGCAGAGACACTGGCTTAGCCGCTAACCAGTTTTGTCCAACCCAAATTTCTCTTGCACATAATGTAGAAAGTAAGTCCATGGTCGATCAAGTCATGCGTCAAGCTGAAAATGCAGGTGCAAGGATCGTTAAACCCGCACAGACCACTTTTTACGGTGGCTATGCAGGTTATTTTCAGGATTTAGATGGTCATTTATGGGAAATTGCGTATAACCCAGATTTAATTTGAATGAATAGGCATGTCTAGATCACGCGTATGACGATCAACAACAACACTAATCATCATATCACCTTGAACATTCACCACTGTCCGAACCGTATCTAATAGACGGTCAATCGGGAGTAAAATTGCGATCGCTTCTGCCGGCAAGCCCACCGATTGTAAAACCATAATCATGGTGACCATCCCTGCACTTGGAATACCCGGTGCACCTAAAGAAGCGATCATCGCGGTTGCACATACGATGAGCTGCTGCCCGAGTGTTAAGTCCAAGCCCATTAAGTTCGCAATAAATAAAGCGGCAGCTGCTTCATACAATGCAGTGCCATCCATGTTCAGTTGTGTTCCTAAAGGAATGACAAAACCCACAGTTTGTGGACGCACACCTAAATTTTCCTGCGCACACTTCATGGACAAAGGCATCGTTGCCGAACTTGAGCTGGTAGCAAAGGCAGTAATCAGTGCTGCGCGTGTCCCTTTAAAAAAGGTGATTGGATTCATTTTGCCAAAAATCCACAACAATAAAGGCAATACCACGACACCATGAAAAATGGTCGTCCCAGTGACAACGGCTGCAAATTCCGCTAAACGGCTCAGCACAGAAATGTCTTCAGTAGCAATTAATTTTGCCAGCAAAGCAAAAATACCAATCGGCGCAAGTTTCATTACCCAGCCAATCATCATCATCATGATGTCAAAAAACTGTTGGCTTAACTTCCGCACACTACGAAACTTCTCACCACCCTTGACCAAGGCCACACCCAAAAACAGCGAAAACACCACCACAGCCAACACATTGCCTTCACTAAAAGCTTTAAACGGATTGATTAAGGTATTTTGAATAAAATTGGTAAAGAACGAACCTGGAGTCAATGTATCTGGCGTTTGGTGTTGATTCATTGCATCCTGGAACATCACAATGTCCACACCCTGCCCCACTTTAAACAGATGTGCACAAGCAAGCCCCAAGATCAGTGCTAAGGTCGTGGTAGTCACGCAGCAAGCCAAGGTGATTTTCCAGGTGCGGCTCAGTTGACCACCCGCTTGTAGGTTAGACACGCCCACCACAATTGAACTGAAGATCAGTGGCACTAAAAGCATTTTCAGCAAGCCAATAAAAATACTGCTGGCAATACCCAGCCCATAGAGACTGGCACTCAAAAATTGGGTTTCAGGAAATAGGTTTAAAATAAAACCAAAAGCTACACCTAATATTGCAGCCAATAAAATCTGTGTATTTAAGCTCATTCTGCATGCTTTTATCATGATTTCTGTGTAGGCACTATGCCACGCAGACTATAGAGAATCGAGGAATTTTTTGTCACATACTCTGCAATAATGCTGCAAAGGCTCAACAGCATTTTAGATGTATTTATTTGATGTGGCATGCATCGTGCTAGTTCAGTGCATATAAATTTTAACAATGGGTCAAAACGGTACACTTATGAAAAGAATTTTATTACTTTCTGCACTTATTTGTAGCATCTCTACAGTTTATGCACACTCTTCAGGCACAAGCACCAAACAAGGTTGCCATAAACATTCCCCTTCAGAGCTTCCACATTGCCACTAAGCATATAAAAGTAAAAAAGCCGAATCACAAGATTCGGCTTTTTGATACACATATTAGATTATTGGGTTTCTATTTCACGTAAGCGAATCAAACCTTCTTGCGTCGTGCTACATACTAATTCACCATTTTGCCACATCCGACCAAAGTTCAAACCGCGTGAACTCGCACTTACTGTTGCATCCATGTCATATAACATCCAGTCATCCACACGGAATGGTTTATGGAAATACATTGCATGATCAATGCTGGCACACTGCAAACTTGGTGACAGGTAACTTAAACCATGTGGGCGTAAAGCCGTCGTCATCAAGGTAAAGTCTGAATAGAATGCTGCAATTGCTTGGTGTAAAGAAATCTCGTCCACTTCGGGTGCAATCGCATCATGTGTACGCAAATAATGTGCATAGCTTGGCGCTTCTGGCTGTGGTTGGTACGGATTGCTTGGATTAATAGGACGAATCTCAACATGGCGGTCACGCATGAAGCTGGCACGCACATTTTCCGGCACAAATTCCACCATCATTTTTTTCAGTTCAGCCTCATTTTTGAGCTGATCCACCGCAGGATATTCAGGTTCAGAAATTTGGTAGCTTAAGCCCGCTTCATAGTCAGCAAAAGACACCATACACATGAAAATTGTTTTTCCATGTTGAATCGCGCGAACTTGGCGACTCACAAAACTACGACCGTCACGAATCCGATCCACTTCATAAATGATCGGCGCGTTAATATCACCACCAAAAAGGAAATAGGCATGTAGAGAATGTGCCGGACGATCTGTGGTGTAAGATGCGGCACGTAAAGCCTGACCTAATACCTGTCCACCAAAAACACGCTTGCCAACCAAATTACGGCTTTGCCCACGAAATATATTTTCTTCCAGTTTTTCAAGGCTGAGTAAATCAACCAACTCTTGTGTTAAGGCATTCATAACAAACCTATCTATAATTCGGAATTACCTAAGTCGGCAAAATCTGTGGATGTTTTCCATTTTGCTTCATTTTGCCATAAAATCTGACTAAAACCCTAAAGATTGACTGACTGCTGTGTCACATAGATGATGTAATTTATCTGCTAAAAATACGTTTTTTAACGATAAAATCTTACAATATCCATGCAAATTGTCAGAAAATGACATACTGTTTTTTATTACAATTACGCAAAATAGATACCCCTCAGAATTTCTGTGGTTTTGGTCATTAAAAGTAGGAGTGTGTATGTCCAAGAGCGGCTTTGGTCAAATGTATCGGAAGCTTTCAAGTAAACTGCTTGACCTCGTGGTAACACCGCATGTTTTAGGCGAAGTTCCCGTTGAACCTGTAGTGACAGAACCCGATGCAAATGCCGACGTACAGACAAAAAAAATTAGCTGTTACGTTCTACAAAATCACTCTCGCAGTAATGCTTTGATCGTTGATGGTGAAACTCGTCGATTAAAACTACATCCTGCACTTGACCCGTTGGTGACCGGATCACATACAGAAAAAGCGTCTGTGGTGTTTTTACAACATCATGATGAAGACAATCTGTTAAACCCACCTCCACATGCATTCCCACCTCGTTTGCTGCGTTTGATTGATGTACTGGACAAAGATCCAGAATTGGATATTGAACTCATTCCTGTGACCGTACTTTGGGGCCGCGAGCCAGACAAAGAAGACTCATGGTTCAAACTACTCTTTACCGATACTTGGTCTACCCCAAGCAAAGTTAAGCAGTTGGTGAATATTGGTCTGCATGGTCGACAATCTTATTTAGAATTTCATGAACCACAGTCTTTACGTCGTTTGATTGACTATGCAAAAACCACACATCCAAACTTATCGCCTGCAACCTACATCATTAGCACTTTAAATGACTATTTAGATGCGCAACGTGAAGTGGTACTTGGCCCTGATTTATCTGACCGTCGTAATGTCATGCACGGCTTGATTAAATCCTCTGATGTGCAAGATGCCATTCGTCGTGAAAGCATTCGCAGCAAAATTAGCATGGTCGAAGCAGAACGCCGTGCAATTGGCTACTTAAATGAAATCGTATCTGACTATTCAGCTTCTACAGTTCGTTTTGCAGATTTAGCTTTAACGCGTCTGTGGACGCAGCTCTATGACGGTGTTGAAGTGCATAACTTCAGCACTGTGCGTGAACTGGCTAAAGACTATGAAATTGTTTACACCCCTTGTCACCGCAGCCATATCGATTACTTACTCTTATCATATGTGATTTATAAACGTGGCTTGATGGTGCCGTACATCGCTGCAGGTGATAACCTTAACATGCCTTTTGTGGGTCAAATCTTACGTGGTGGCGGTGCATTCTTTATTCGCCGTAGTTTCCGCGGTAATGGCTTATACACCACGGTATTTAAAGAATATTTGTATAGCATTTTGTCACGTAACACACCTTTGGAATACTTTATTGAAGGTGGCCGTTCACGTACAGGTCGCTTGCTTCCGCCAAAAACTGGCATGCTTGCAATGACCGTACACAGCCATTTGCGTAATCCAGCCAAGCCAATTGTATTCTTACCAACATACATTGGTTATGAACGCTTGATGGAAGGTGCAACGTATGTGGGTGAAATGAATGGTAAGCCGAAAGAAGGCGAATCTATTCTTGGCATTATGAAGACTCTACGTAAGATTGAACGCATCTTCGGTAAAGTCCATTTGAACTTTGGTGAACCCGTTTTCTTAGATGATATGTTAAAGCAACACCATGCTGAAAATATCAAAATAGAAAAAAATGACGATCCAATTCCGCAAGAAGTCTCAAATGCAATCAACAGTTCTGCGCATGCCATTTTAGAGAACATTAACCGTGCTGCTGTGATTAACCCAGTCTCATTGTTATCACTGATTTTATTAGCGACATCTAAACATACTTTAGATGAAGCAATCTGTATTAAGCAGCTAGATACTTATCGTGACCTTTTGACTGCCTTACCATACGACAGCCGTATGGAAGTTACGCCATTGTCAGGTAAAGAAATCATTGCCTATGGTCTAAAACTGAAACTGATTAAACGCGTCAATCATGTCTTAGGTGACATTATTGCCATTGCGGATAATCAGGCGATTTTATTGACCTATTTCCGTAACAACATTTTGCATGCGTTTATTCTGCCATCATTAATTGCTGCATTGGTTGAACATAATGGTTCGATTCGTCGCGGCGATTTAATCAATGTGATTCGCACACTGTATCCATTCTTAAAAGCAGAATTATTCCTGAAATGGAAAGATGAGGAGCTAAAAGATCAAATCTGTGCTTATGCTGAAGCATTGATTCAAGCAAAACTGATTAGTGAAGATGCTGAAGGCAACTTAGTTTCATCTGCACCAAACTCTGAACAACATAATCAATTGGTGGTATTGGCTGCACCAGTGATGCAAAGTCTCGAGCGTTATTACATGACTTTGGCCTTAATCACTCAACGTGGTTCAGGCAACATTTCTACACGTCAAGTTGAAGAATTAAGCCATTTGGTCGGTCAGCGCTTATCTGTGTTATATGAGTTCAACTCACCTGAATTCTTCGATAAAGCCTTGTTTCAAAGCTTTATTAAAGTATTAACGCAACAAGGTTACATCAGCACCAACGAAGACAATGCCATCGTATTTGATGAAAACTTCCAAAACGTTGCTCAATACGCCAACCTTGTATTGGATGATGTCACTTTACAAATGTTGCAGCACATCACCACCTTTAGTGATGATGAACTGAAAGAAGCATTAGATAAAGTTGCAGCCGAACAAGCGAAAAAACGTCTGAAACGTAAAAAGAAATAAACGTTATAACTCTTCTCTTGAGTCAAATTTGGCTTTGGGAGAATGTTAAATATAAGGGGCAAGTTTAAAAAACTACCCCTTATTTTTTTGTTTCCGAGAAAGTACATTCTTTAGTTTTAGATTGAGGAAATTTTTTGTATAACGCCCATTATATTTAAAAGGAATAGAAACTCTTTTTATTGATGACTCTCAACATTCGTCATGCTGCAACCTAAATCCACTCTGTTGCATTCGCTCTGCAAAGATCCTTTTCCCCGTTTGCCGTTGGCTGTCTAAGACTAATTCAGGTAAATGCATGGCTCTTTGCATTTCGCGTATTCTTTCATGTAAGGGATGCGGCAAATTATTGCTACAAATATATGATTTTTCTGTATGTTCCACGTGAAGTAAAAATGCCAAAAAGCCGACTAAATCATCTATATGAATTCTGTTCGACCAATGCACATTCGGATAATGATGTGTCGTTTCAGCCAATTTTTGCATTCTTGCTCTTGAGCCAGTATAAATCCCTGTAGGACGTACGATGACACAGACTTCAGGATAGGCTGCTTGATATAAGCGTTCCATTTCTAACAATAAATGACCTTGTTCATCACTTGGCAGCGTTGCTGAATTATCATCAATCTTCTCCCCTGCATTTTCACCATATACACGGGTTGAAGACACCACGATAATGCGTTTTATTGGGTGTGATGCCAAAGCGGCAACAATCGGCTGCACGGAATCGACATACGTCCACTGATACGCGGCGACGGAACTTTCAGGCGGTGCAAGCAATACATACGCAGCATCAATAGGCGCAAGTTGCTGCAAATTTAAGGCATGAACATCTTGAAGCAGATGTGTCGCAAATGAATCTGTTTTTGCACTCTGACTAATTGTGGTAATTTGGTGGCCATACGGAAATAACTGTTTAGCAAGCCGCTGAGATGTTTTACCATAACCTATAAATAAAATATGCATTTAGCACCAAATCACGGACAAAGTTGAGGGGACATGGCTGCAGTTCATCAGTTGCAAGGGGTCGGAGCGGCCTCTGCCACATTACTTGAAAAACTCAATATTTTCACTACAGATGATCTGCTGTTTCATCTACCACGCGACTATGAAGATCGTAGCACGATCATTCCAATGAACCAATTAACTGTCGGGCGCAGCTATTTACTTGAAGGTACGGTGAAAAATATCGACTTCCCACCAGGTAAACGTAAGTCAATGGCAGCAATACTGGACGACGATTTTGGCAAAATCACCATGCGCTTTTATCATATTTATAAAGGCATTACAGATCGTGTCAAACCTGGCAACCGTTTACGTATTTTTGGTGAAGTGCGTGTCGGTGCGCGTGGCTTAGAAATGTATCACCCTGAACTGCAAGTGATTAGTGAACATACCCCGCTTCCACAAACTCAGCTCACAGCCATTTACCCTGCAACTGAAGGTTTGACCCAACCCAAACTACGTGAATATGTTAAACAGGCATTAACTCATTATAGTGATGATCTGCCCGAATTATTACCACAAAAATTCACCAATGGTTTCGCCCTCAAACAGGCTTTAGACTATATCCACCATCCACCAGTAGATGCCAATATGCTACAACTCAGCCAAGGCTCCCACCCTGCACAGCAACGTCTGATTTTTGAAGAATTGGTTGCCCATCAAGTCAGCTTACTTAGCCGCCGTGCCTATATTCAACAAATTGAAGCACCTTCATTTAGTCCAAGTAAGAATTTTGCTAAACAATTACTCGGTACGCTACCCTTTGAAATGACCGGTGCTCAAAAGCGCGTATCTAAAGAAATTGTGGTTGATTTGAAAAAAAACAAACCAATGCTGCGCTTGGTACAAGGTGATGTTGGGGCGGGTAAAACACTGGTCGCAGGTGTTGCTGCCTGTCATGCCCTTGAAGAAGGCTGGCAAGTAGCGATGATGGCACCGACTGAAATTTTGGCTGAACAGCATTATCTCAATTTCAAAAAGTGGTTCGAGCCTCTGGGACTGACGGTTTCATGGCTATCAGGCAAACAAAAAGGTAAAGCACGTGCGGCTGCCGAACTCAGTATTCAAGATGGTTCTGCCAATTTAGTTGTCGGCACACACGCTCTATTCCAAGAAAATGTGCAATTTGCCAAACTCGGTTTAGTCATTATTGATGAACAACATCGTTTCGGGGTAGATCAACGTTTAGCACTGCGAAATAAAGGCTTAAATGGGATGACCCCACATCAACTGGTGATGACCGCAACACCAATTCCACGTACACTCGCAATGTCTGCCTATGGTGACTTAGATACGTCAGTGATTGATGAACTCCCTCCCGGCCGTACACCAATTCAAACCGTTACCATTCCACTCGACCGACGTGAAGAAGTTTTACAACGTATTGCTAGCAACTGCGCAGACGGCAAACAAGCTTACTGGGTCTGCACTTTAGTTGAAGAATCTGAAACTTTGGATGCCCAAGCGGCAGAAGCCACCTTTAATGAAATTAAAGAACGTTTTCCGACGCTGAATATTGGCCTCGTACATGGCAAAATGAAAGCTGATGAAAAACAAGCGGTGATGCAGCAATTTAAAAATAATGAACTCCAACTACTGATTGCCACGACTGTGATTGAGGTCGGTGTGGATGTCCCAAACGCCTCGATTATGGTGATTGAAAATGCGGAACGCTTAGGTCTCTCTCAATTACATCAGTTACGCGGGCGTGTAGGCCGAGGTGCGAAAGCCAGTTTTTGCGCCCTACTGTATAAAAACCCCTTGTCACAAAATGGACAAGAGCGTTTACGCATTATGCGTGAAACCAATGATGGCTTTATCATTGCGGAAAAAGATTTAGAAATTCGTGGCCCTGGTGAACTACTCGGCACAAAACAAACGGGCGATATGGGATTTCGTGTCGCGAAGCTAGAGCGTGATGATCATCTACTTAGTCAAGCACATCATGTCGCGCAGCAAGTCTTAAATGACTATCCAAGCCAAGCCGATGCACTTCTAAAACGCTGGCTTCCCGAAGCGCCTCGTTATGCTTATGTGTAGACTCAGATGAATATGCTATTGCAAGGACTACACAAGCTGGTTGGCAAGCCACCTTGTGTGCTGTGCCAACTGAGTCCTGCGCACCGACACAGTGTCTGTCAGGACTGCTGGAGCAATCTACCATGGAACCAAGAGATGATTCATCGACAGGAGCTCAATATTATTGCAGCCAGCGAATATCGTTATCCAATGGATCGTATTATTCAACAATTCAAATATGAACAACAATTACAATTTCAGACACTCTTGGCAGGCAGCTTAATTTGCAAAAAACTACCTCGTGTACAAGCGATTGTACCGATGCCAATTTCACAGGAACGGTTAGTTGAACGTGGCTTTAACCAATCTGTACTGATTGCACAACAGCTTGCCAGACAGTTAAACACTCCCGTGTGGCAACCGATCATTCGACAGCACCAACATGCTCAAAAAGGGCTTTCACGTGTTGAACGCTTAGAGGGTATCCATCAACAATTCAAAATAGATTCACGCATTCAAACGCGTTATCGCAAAGTCCTCATTATTGATGATGTCGTGACCACTGGCAGCTCTGTTAAAGCATTAACCGAACAGCTTGAAAGTATGGGTTGCCAGCAGATTCATATTGCCTGTCTTGCTGCAGCTAAAATTTAAATCATACTGACAGCTGGTTTTAGCTCAACTAAATGTTGCTTTACCCACGGCATCACAATTTTACGCGTTAATGGTGCAAGTTGGGTCGTAACATCATCCAGTCTCACCCATTTCATTGCAGCAATTTCGGCATCAATCTGTGGTGCATCATGCAGCTGAATAACATATACATAGCTCACTAGTAAATGATTTTCTTCATTTGCGGCAGCCGTTTCAAAACGCCCTACAAATTGCTCAATTTCAGCATCACAACTTATTTCTTCTTTGATTTCACGCACAATAGTCAATTCAGGTGCTTCATTCGGCTCAAGCTTGCCACCCACTTGCATAAAAAATTCTGTGTTCTTTTTACGCACTACCAGTAATTCATTTTGCTCATTCAAGATGATGGCTGCGGCTACAGTAATGACATTCATTGTTTATTTTTCCAGTTCAAGCGCAAGTTCAGGTTTTTCAACCATGCCCCATTTAGGCTCTGGAGCAACAAAATTTCGAAAATGCTCAACCACAGTTTCAATATGCTCCGCGACCACAAGATGATCAATAAAACGCGAATGCGTAAAACCTTTTTCTGCCGTAAGAGACAGGAATTTCAATAAATCGTCATAAAAACCATCTACATTTAAAAATGCACACGGTTTCAAATGAATACCGAGCTGCGCCCATGTCCATTGCTCAAAGATTTCTTCCAATGTTCCAACACCACCTGGCATGGCCACAAAACCATCCGCCAATTCAGACATTTTGCTTTTGCGCTGCTGCATATTTTCCACCACATGCAATTCAGTTAAACCGGGATGCGCTAATTCCTTTGTCACTAACACTTGAGGAATTACGCCAATGACCTGACCACCGGCAGCTAAAGCACTGTCTGCAACCACACCCATAAGTCCTGAACGACCGCCACCATACACCAAGGTTATGCCCTGCTCTGCCAAACAACGCCCCACATTTTGTGCGGTACGTAGGTAGATCGGATCAGCGCCGAGTGCTGAACCACAGAAAATTGCGATCGATTTCATTTATAATCACCAATATATTGAGAGTGGGATGCTGAAAGAATCAACTTCAAAACAGATTTTTTCATAAATTAATCATTAGAACAGTGTATTTCCTCAAATCCTTGTCTAAAATACACCCATTCAATTTTTACATACTGCGCAAGGGGAAAAGACAACATGCTTGAAGCCTTTTATGCCACAGAGCGCGGTAGCCTGGAAGATGTCACCATTAATGGTGACTTTGATTTACATCAGGATTTAGTTTGGCTTGATCTGATTGCACCGTCTCAAGAAGAACAGCAATGGATCATGGATGCCTATGATCAGAACTTACCAACTTTAAAATCACTCGAAGACATTTCTTCAAGCGCACGATTTTATCGTGATGATGATGGCATTTTACACATCAGCACCTATTTTTTAACCAAAAATAAAAACTATCAGGTTGATGGTGAACCTGAAGAAAACTCTGGCACTTTAGCTACAGTTCAAACGGTTGCGTTTATCTTACATAAAGAACGCTTGTTTACATTGCGTGGCGAAAAGCTTGTGGCATTTCGAGCTTTTCGTGCCCGTGCGCGTCGCAATGACTACGAAATTGATTATAAAGATCCCACTTGGATTTTGCTGGGTTTACTCGAAGCGAAGTTGGATGAGCTTGCGGATATCTTAGAAGATATCCACAAGGACTTAGAAAAGTATTCCACAGAAGTGCTTAACAACCGTCATCGTGAAATGATTTTAGATTTGGATGACATGATTACCCGCCTAGCGCATTTAGAAGATATGTTGGGGAAAGCACAGCTGTGTCTAATCGATTTACGTCGTGTTCTGACCTTCTTATCGCGCCCACGTGCCTTAGGCAGTCATATCTATGATGCGGATATTCGAGAGTTAAGCGAAGATGTTCGTTCCTTAGTAGAACATGATGCCTTCTTATTCCAAAAGGTCCGATTCCTATTGGATACCACCTCTGGATTCATTAACACTGAACAGAACGATACCATTCGTCGATTCTCGATATTACCCAGCATGCTTGCACCTCCAATGCTGGTCGCAAGTGTCTACGGGATGAATACCGATGTTCTGCCTTTTGCGCATGGCACCACCAGTTTTATCATTGTCAGCTTAATTTTATTGGCTTTCTTCATTGGCCCACTGATTTACTTCCGCTGGAAAAAATGGATTTGATCAAGCTTTGAGATATTGCTGCAAAGCGAAGCCAGAGAAACTTACCTTATTTGTGAAAGCCTATTTTCAAGCAATAAAAAAAGCACCTTTCGGTGCTTTTTTTATTTAGATAATCTGCAAGTCATGTTCTAAATGACAGGCTTGAATAATCTTCATCATTTTCATTGGAACCGCTTTAAACTGTAGTCCTTGTGCATTCGGTGTTTGGCGAAGCCAACGCACCAATACTGCGAGTGCTAAAGTACTACCATGTTCCAATTCAGCCAGATTCACCACCATTGGAAAAGCCTGCTGTTGCTGAATCAGTTTCAGACCATCGGTATAATATGCTTGAGCATTGTCATAGTCGATTTTGCCTGAAACCACTAATTCTTGTTGATGAAGTTTAATCACACATCACCTATCTTATTTTTTCTTGTCAATTGCAGCTTCAGCATCTGGCTTAAAGTTTGCAATTGCTTTATCAATATTACCGCCATTACGTTTTACAGTCGCAGCGAACTGGTTACGGAATTGCAAACCAAGGTCGATACCTGAAACGTTGATGTTACGGATTTTCCATTGTGAACCTTTGTCAGCCAACTGGAAAGACACTGGAATTTTTTCACCATTGTTATTGAAATCAATAGTCACTACAGGGTTCTTACTGGTTGATGCTTTATAAGGACGCATGGTGTAAGTTTGATTACTGAACTTAGCAAATGCAGAACCATAATTTTCAATTAAAGTTTCACGGAAATTACGTTCAAACTGCGCACGTTGGGCCGCAGAGCTATATTGATTCGTTGCATAAGTACCCATCACAATACGTGTGAATGCTTGCGAATCAATATACGGGTCAAGATTTTGACGCACGATCGCTTTAACCCCAGCTGGGTTATTTTGTAATTTTGCATGATCTGCTTTTAAACGAGAAATCAAGCCGTCTGCCACTTTCTTAACAAACGCAGGTGGTGCTTCGCTCGGCGCAGCAAAAGCTGTACCTGCCATCATTGTAGATAAGATGCTTGCTGTAAGCGTATGTTTTAACAATGTGTTCACTTCACTTCTCCTAAATTATTCAACAAATGCAGGTTCTGCATCGGCTGTTTCAGCAGGCGCAGTTTTTTCTTCTGTATCTGCTGTATTGTCTGATTTGTTACCTGCACCACCAGTCACAAATTTCGACACTAAATCTTCAATTTCCATCGTACCTTGCGTGTTGCCAATTTGATCACCACGTTTGAGGAAGTTCACACCACCCCCTGGTACAATTTTCAAATATTTCTCACCCAATAGACCATTGGTTGCTACCATAATGTAAGCATCTTCATCGATATTGGTGATGGATTTCATGTTAGCAATCAGTTGCTGTTCCATTTCTTTTTGTTGCGCTGGTGGTGCTGCTTCATAATCCGAACTGTAACGTAGCTCTTCTAAAGTATTCTTTTGTACTTCTTTTAATTGCTCAGCATTATAAGAGGTTAAAGCGCCGTCCATAATTAAGTGTGCCGTCACCAAACGCGTCACAGGATCTAATTTTAATGATTCAACCTGTCCAACTTTCACACCACTTAGCGTCACTTTAGCACGGGGTTTAATACCGTTTACATTTTCAAACGTGGCAGTCAATTCATAACTATCTTCAATGTTATTGCCCACTAAGCCACTTACACGCATAGCCAAGAAGAAAATTGCGATCGCAAACAGAATGACAAAAAAACCAACGGCCAGTTCACTCGTACGTGATTTCATTAAATACCTCCGAACATGACCGCAGTCAACACGAAATCTGATCCTAAAACACACAACGACGAATACACCACAGTACGTGTTGTAGACGTTGCAATACCTTCAGATGTTGGGACACAGGCATAGCCTTGGTACACCGCAATCCAAGTACAAATTAATGCAAATACAAAACTTTTAATGATGGTGCCATTGAAGACATCTTTATAGAATTGCACACTATTTTCGATGCCACTCCAATATGAACCTTCATCTGCACCAAGAAAATCCACACCGACCAATTTACCGCCCATAATCCCCACCGCGGCAAAGATCACAGAGAGCATAGGTAAACTAAAAACACCTGCCCATAAGCGCGGTGAAATCACACGTTTTAGTGGATCAACACCAATCATTTCCATACTGGACAATTGCTCAGTGGCTTTCATTAAGCCAATTTCTGCTGTTAATGCAGAACCTGCACGACCAGCAAATAGTAAAGCTGCAACTACAGGTGCAAGTTCACGCAGTAAGGTCAATGCAACTGCAGTACCCAACATTGCCTCACTACCAAAGGTCGACAGAATGCTGTACATCTGCAAACCGAGTACAGAACCAATAAATAAGCCTGACACGACAATAATCAACAGCGACAGCACACCGACACGGTACATCTGGTATATGAATAAACGTACACCCAACCATGTTGGCATCGAAAATAGAATTTGTAGTAGCATAATCGTTGCTACGCCAATTCCTTGAACACGTTCAATAACGCGTCTACCTAAAGCGGCAATAGCATTCATGAACGGACCTCATGATTTAAATACGGATTATGACTAAATTGATAATCAACCGGTCCTTCAACAGAACCCGTGAGGAACTGCTTCACAAATGGCGAAGCATGCGCTTTTAATTGTTCCGGCGTTCCTTCACCCTGCACTTTACCTTCAGCGACGACATAAATGTAATCAGCAATCGATAAGGTTTCAGCAACATCATGTGAAACAATAATTGTTGTTAAATCAAGTGCTTCACGCAATGAACGAATTAATCTTGTTAATACACCCATCACAATCGGATCTTGTCCTGCAAATGGCTCGTCATACATGATGAGTTCTGGATCAAGTGCAATGGCACGCGCCAAAGCGACACGACGATTCATACCACCAGACAATTCTGAAGGCATCATTTGTTCTGCGCCACGTAAACCAACAGATTCCAATTTCAGCGCGACAAGTTCAGCAATCAAATGTTCCGCTAATTTGGTATGCGCTCGAATAGGAAAAGCTACATTTTCATACACTGACATATCGGTAAATAGCGCACCACTTTGAAACAACATGCCCATACGCGCACGTGCAGCAAATAGTTCATGACGTGACATTTTTGCAATATCTTGACCATCAAGCAGCACTTCACCCTGATCTGGTGTCAATTGACCACCAATCAGACGTAATAAAGTCGTTTTACCAGTGCCCGAAGGCCCCATAATTGCAGTGATTTGACCACGACGAATTTTTAAACTGACATTGTCATAAATGACGCGCTCCCCTCGTTTAAAACTCAGGTTTTTCACTTCAATCAGTGCCTGAGTCTGAGAAGACGTTTGATTATTCATAGCTGAGGATTTTCCTGCATTTTTTTCAGCATGCATACTATAAAGGATTGATGTTTAAAATGTTACCTTTGAATGTAGACAGTTCCCTGCATTCCATCAGGTATTTGGTTATTATTTTTATATAAGTAATTGTACATGTACTGGCTGAGAAAAGCCGCTATGCTTTAGTTAAAATAATTGTAGATATAGTAAATAATATTACACAACAATAATGTTAAACCGATATAAGGCATAAACACCTCGATCATGACCGTACGCAAATTTGATAAATGGCTGCTATTCATAATTATCATTTAATAGATAAAGTTTGATCAAGTATACATTTTTCCGATAAAAAAGCTAATTTAAAACCATAAAAAAAAACCGGTGTTTCCACCAGTTTTTTCGATATTTCTTTCGAAATTCAATTAGTCATTGAATTTACGGCGTGGACGATCTTCACCAAAAGTGCGTTCGCCACGTGGCTTGTCATCACCGAAACGTTTTGGACGATCATCACCGAAACGTTTTGGACGATCATCACCGAAACGTTTTGGACGATCATCGCCGAAACGCTTTGGACGATCATCAAATGAACGTTGTGGGCGGTCGCCATTAAATTCACGACGTGGACGGTCTTCACCGAAGCTACGTTTTGGACGATCACCAAAACCATTTTCACGTGGTTTGTAATCTACACGGTTGCCACGGTTATCATCGTTAGAACGAGGACGATCACCGAAATCACGTTTTGGACGATCATCGAAAGAACGCTGTGGACGGTCACCGAAGTCACGCTTTGGACGATCATCGAACGAACGTTGTGGACGATCACCGAAACCGCCTTCGCGACGTGGTGGACGATCATCGAATGAACGTTGTGGACGATCACCGAAACCGCCTTCACGACGTTGTGGACGATCACCGAAATCACGACGTGGACGATCTTCGCCACCGAATGAAGGACGGTCACCACGTGGTTTGTCATCATAGCTACGACGTGGACGATCATCACCGCCTTCGCGACGTTTGAAGTTGCTTTCGCCTTCAAAACGACGACCACCACCGAAACCACCGCGACCACCGCGACCACCGTCACGACCACGACCGCGACCAGCGCCATCACGGCTACCACGTGCAGGAGGTGGAGATGGCTCAAGACCTTCAATTTCAGATACGTTTAAGCGTGCATCTAGGAAGTCTTCTAAAGCACGGATTTTACCGCGTTCACGGTAAGTTGCTAATGTAATCGCGTTACCTGTACGACCCGCACGACCTGTACGACCGATACGGTGTACATAGTCTTCGTTCTTCATTGGAAGACCGAAGTTAATTACGTGAGAAATTGTTGGAACGTCAAGACCACGTGCAGCAACGTCAGTTGCAACTAAGATTTTTGCACGGCCTTCACGGATGCTGCGTAAACGACGGTTACGTACAGTTTGTGGCATTGCACCGTGAAGTGCTACAACTGAAAGACCTGCTTCAGCTAGCTCTTCAGCCAACATATCAGTATCTTCTTGAGTTGAAGCAAATACCACAGCTTGGTCTACATCTTCAGCGTTCAACCAGTGTGTTAATAATTTTTTCTTGTGCTCGAAACCATCAGTCCAATGAAGAGTCTGAGTGATGTCGGTATTTGTAGAGTGACCAGTTTCAATTGCAATACGTACTGGATCATTCATCATACGTTCTGCAAGCGTAATAATACGGCCAGCAAATGTTGCAGAGAACATCAATGTTTGTTTACGGTTCGCCGCTAAATCACTGATTGCTTCAAGGTCTTCAGAGAAACCTAAGTCAAGCATACGGTCAGCTTCGTCAACGATCAACGCATCAACGTTGTCTAATTTGATTTGACGACGGTTAACAAGGTCAAGTAAACGACCTGGAGTCGCCACAACAACTTGTGCACCTTTAAGCTGTTGGATTTGCTTACCGAAAGGCATACCACCCATGATCGCAGCAATACGAACACCTTTCATGTGACGTACCAAAGCAATCGCGTCTTGGCTCACCTGTTGAGCTAATTCACGTGTTGGGCAAAGCACAAGAATTGACGGTGCAGTTACCGCTTTCATGCGCTCTTTGAAAGACATCAATGTGTCTTGTTCAGCCAAAGCATTCACAGTTGGGAGTAAGAATGCAGCTGTTTTACCAGAACCTGTTTGGCTTGATACAAGAAGGTCATTGCCTTCTAATGCAGCCGGAATAGATTGTTCTTGCACTGGAGTTGGTGTAGTAAAACCTAAACCTTGTAGTGCCAGTTGTAACGACTCATGTAAAGGAAAATCAGCAAAAGTTTTGCTCATAGAGTATTTCACCCGGAAAATGGGTGCTCCATTAAAAATAATAAATTCAGATGGACATCGGCAAAAAGCGGCACAGCAATAAACGCTGAAAATATAGAATCAGCGGCGATCCGAGAACGACGATGCGTATAACGCACACATGATTACAGCCGCAACCTGAAGGAATCGCTTAGCGATTGGGTGGGGCGCGAAATATCGTCCTCTCTTTGGACCGGACGCGCATACACAATGATAGAAGAGAATGTTCAGGTAATGAACGAAATTTAGTGCGTTCGGCGATTATAGCAGAAAGTTTTTAAATGTCACCTGTTTTAGTCAACTTCAAATTATTTATTTGTAAGTTTCCTTTCGTTACAAGGCTTTGACTGTATTTTTTTGACCATTTAGACAAAATAAAGCCCTCTCATGGAGGGCTTTATTTCATTATTCCGTCAATAAACTCGATCTGGAGTTCTATTATTTTGCAGCTTCACCCCAAGCTGGAACTACAGCTTGCATTAATGGTTTAAGCATTTTCATAGAACACGCAAGTACTTGACCATTTTCCATAGAGTCATTACCACCACGCGCATCAACCACAGTACCGCCCGCTTCTTTCACAATCAACTCACCTGCAGCGATGTCCCATGGTTTCAAACCAAGTTCGAAATAACCATCAAAGCGGCCAGCCGCAACATAAGCCAAATCCAATGCAGCTGAACCCGTACGACGATATTGCGCACCCGCTTCAGTTACATTTAACAATGAATTGAAATGATTTTTCGCATAAGAAACCACTTCACCATTACGAATTTTGCGATACGCATGACCCACTGAAAGGAAAGTATTTTCTAAGCTGTCTTTTACATTTACACGAATACGGCGTTGGTTCATCATCGCGCCACGGCCACGACTTGCAGAGAACAACTCATCTTTCACAGGGTCATAAATAACACCGTGTTGAGTTACACCTTTATGTTGAACTGCGATAGAGATACAGAAATGCGGAACACCTTGAACGAAGTTTAAAGTGCCATCAAGTGGGTCAATGATCCAACACCAATCAGCGTCGTGACCTTTACCTTCTTGTAGACCAAACTCCTCACCAAGGAAGCTGTGATTTTTATAGCTTTTACGTAGGGTATCGATAGCCAACTGTTCCAAGTAACGGTCAACACGCGTTACAGGACCATCAATTCCTTTTTCTTCGACTTGTAGATCGAGTTTATGACGATTTTGATGCGCTTTTAAAAGCTCTTGACCAACTAATTGAGCCGCACGCGCAGCCATAACCACCATAGGTTCCATTGAACACCCACTACAAATTTGAAGATACTGATAAAGAATAATGCATAAAAGCCCTTATATCTTATCAAATATAAGGGCTTTTAGGTAAAAAATGTTTCTAAAAATTAGAAATTAGCAAACCGCTTTGTTGCTCTGCTTTAACCAGCATTGTTCTGTTGATGCTGCTATACCTGCTGCATCAAGACCAGCTTGTTGTAGCATTTGACCGTGTGTCGCCTGATGCATAAATTCATCAGATAAACCTAAATTCATTATTGGTTTAACAATTCCAGCTTGCGCCAAATATTCATTCACTGCACTACCCGCACCGGCCATCACCGCATGTTCTTCAACAGTGACAAACAGATGAGTTGAATCTGCAATTTGGTCGATTAACTGAGTATCTAATGGTTTTACAAAACGCATGTTTACCACACGAACTGCAACATCCAGTTTTTCAGCCAATACTTCAGCCGCCTCAACCGCTGCCTGAACACGGCTACCAAATGCTAAAATTGAAATTGTTGCATCTTGCTGAATATTAAAACTTGCCAAGATTTCGCCACGCCCAATTTCAAGTTCAACCATATTCTGTTGAATTTCAACCCCCAGGCCATTACCACGCGGATAACGAACTGCGGCAGGACCTTTATAAAGGTAAGCAGTATGCAACATTTGACGACATTCATTTTCGTCTTTAGGTGCCATAATCACCATATTCGGGACGGTACGCATAAAGGCGTAATCGTATGCACCGGCATGTGTCGGGCCATCTTCACCCACCAAACCAGCACGATCGATGCCAAAAGTGACATCTAAATTTTGTAATGCTACATCGTGAATCAGTTGATCATAACCACGTTGCAGGAATGTAGAATAAATAGCGACAACCGGCTTAACCCCTTCACATGCCATACCTGCTGCAAGCGTAACAGCATGCTGTTCAGCAATCGCGACATCAAAGAAACGCTCTGGATATTGTTTAGCAAATTTGACCATGCCTGAGCCTTCGCACATCGCAGGGGTGATTGCCAATAAACGATTATCCTGAGCCGCCTCGTCACATAACCATTGCCCGAAGATATCCGAATATTTCGGTGCGGTACTTGTTGAAGCGGGTGCATCTAATTTGCTAATCGCATGGTATTTAATTTGGTCTGCTTCAGCTGGTGCAAAGCCTTTGCCTTTTTTGGTATACACATGAACTAAGCGTGGCCCTTTACGCTTTTTCAATGCATCAAAAACATGGCTGAGTTGTGTTACATCGTGGCCATCAAATGGACCAAAATAGTCAAAACCAATCGCTTTAAATAAATTGTCCGCAGCATCTGTTGCTGCACTGTGTAAACGGGAGTTATAGGTCCATTCAGGATGTGGCTGCACAAACGCTTCGCCATCTTCCGAGATATTAACAGATTGACCACTTTCCCAAATTGCTGCTAAATGTTTAGCAAAACCACCTGTGCTGCATGAAATCGACATATCATTGTCGTTCAATACCACCATGAGGTCAGCGTTGTGCGCCACAGCATCATTCATGGCTTCAAAGGCCATACCTGCTGTCATGGCACCATCACCCACAATTGCTACCACATGACAAGGATCTTGTTTAAAACGACGTGCTAAAGACATGCCTAAACCCGCAGAAATCGCAGTCGACGAATGCCCTACCCCAAAGGTATCAAATTCAGACTCTTCACGTGCTGGAAATGCGGCTAGACCATCTTTTGCACGAATTGTCACCAACTGTTCACGACGACCAGTTAAGGCTTTGTGTGGATAAGCTTGATGACCAACATCCCAAATTAAACGATCGTCAGGCGTATTGAAACAGTAGTGCAAAGCCACCGTGAGCTCAATCACACCTAAATTGGCACCAAAATGCCCACCACTTTGTCCGGCCGCATACAAAATAAATTGACGTAACTCATCCGCCACTTGTTCTAACTGGCTGCGCTCGAGTACACGTAATTGTTGCGGATGTTGAATCGTATCCAGCAACGGAGTTACAGGGCGTTGAGATGGTATTTCTGTATACAGCATAATGTGGCAAAGCCTTCTAAAGCCTGGCAAATCCTAAGCTCGGTCTAAATGGGTTACTCGATCATATCGTCGAATTGTATCACCTTACAATCAGCCAAACTTCTAGCGATGTAATTTTAAGCAATGATCTCGTAGTGGGAGATTTTGAATGAGTCAGATTATCCTGAATAATCTTCCTATTTATCAACTATTATCGTTCGCTTTATACAAAAAAGAAAATGTTCTGCATAAATTCATCGTTGCAATTCTACCAATGTCCAAGCATTACGCTATACTTTAGCCAATTTATAATCGAATAAACGGGTTAAGCAGTGCCTATAGAATTTGTCGCAACGTCAAGATTACCGACCGCTTTTGGTGAATTCAATATTACGGTTTTTCAGGATCCTGAAACCGGCGAAGAACATGTAGCACTCTCTAAAGGACTAGAACAAGCACCCACTGAACCTGTTTTAGTGCGTATTCATTCCGAGTGCCTCACTGGTGACGCCTTCGCTTCGCTAAAATGTGACTGTGGCCCACAACTACAAGCAACACAAAAACTGATTAATGAAGCAGGCCAAGGCGTGATTTTATATTTACGCCAAGAAGGTCGAGGCATTGGCTTAACCAATAAAATCCGTGCTTATGCCTTACAAGACCAAGGCCATGATACTGTCGATGCCAATTTACTATTGAATTTACCTGCTGATGCTCGTCGTTATGACATGTGTCCAATCATGCTCAAGCATTTGAATATTCAACAGGTACGATTGATTACCAATAACCCATTAAAAATTGAAGCATTGCAAGAACAAGGCGTTGATGTCGTTGATCGTGTACCGCTGACTGTGGGCTTGAATCCATTCAATGAACAATATTTAAAAACCAAACACGATCGTATGTCTCATATGTATCAAAAAGATGATTTTTAAAAGTCCTTTAAATTCTCCATAAATTAATCTCTCCAAGCCTCCTTTTACAAAAGGGAAGCTTTCCCCTCTTTAATAAAGAGGGGGTTAGGGGAGATTCAAATCGTCATCGAAAAAATACGATTTTCAGGTACACGGCGCTTTAACCTTAAATCAAAGGCCATACAGATATTACGTACAAAAGGTTTGCCTTTTTCGGTAATTTGGATGCTTTGATCACCTAACTCTAATAATTCATCTGCCTGCATTTCTGTTAATTGTGCAACCACTTCATCAATTTCCGGAAATTGCATGTCTGTGTTTGCCCAAGAAGTATGGAATGTACACATCAAATTCAGAATATGTTTACGGATAATCAAGTCTTCTTCAGTCAGCACATGACCTCGATAAACAGGAATTTGGTTTTCCTCTAAACGCGCATAATAGTCTTCAATTTTCTTTTCATTTTGCGCGAAGCTATACCAACTATCACTAATTGAAGATAAGCCCAGTCCGATCATGACTTGGGTTTTAGAAGCGGTATAACCCATAAAGTTACGATGTAAACTGCCCTGTTGAAAAGCCTGATACATTGCATCTTTTTCTACAGCAAAATGGTCCATTCCAATTTCATGATACCCATGTGCCAAGAGCTGCTTTTTGCCTTCTTCATAACATTGACGTTTTAACTCATCTTTTGGTACATCAGCATCTTTAAAACCACGCTGTCCATTGCCCTTAATCCACGGCACATGCGCATAACTATAAAAAGCCAAACGATCAGGCATCAAACGATTGGTCTGATTAATCGTGTGCAACACATCCATTAAATCTTGAAAAGGCAGACCAAATACCAAGTCATGTGAAATTGAGGTATAGCCAATCTCCCGCGCCCACTGCGTGACTTGTTCCACATGCTCAAAAGGTTGTATCCGATGAATGGCTTTTTGCACTTTTTCATTATAGTCCTGCACGCCATAGCTCACGCGACGAAAGCCCAAATCATACAAAGCTTGTAAATGCTCACGTGTGGTATTGTTCGGATGGCCTTCGAAACTAAATTCATGCTGCTCTGCCACATTTGCTTTGGACAAAATGCCTTGAATCAGTTGTGTTAAATGCTCAGGTGAGAAAAAGGTGGGCGTACCGCCGCCCAAGTGAATCTCTTTAATATTGGGTTTATCCACCAAAACATCACAATATAACGCCCATTCTTTTAAGACTGCTTGGATATAGGGTTGTTCCATCTCATGTTTTTTGGTGACTTTTTTATGACAACCGCAAAAAGTACATAAACTTTCACAAAACGGCAGATGAATATAAAGACTAATGCCTTCACTTTGATTCGACTCGTCAAACGATTTTTTTAAACCCTGTTTCCACAATGCTAATGAAAACGCCTGCTCTTCCCAGTACGGTACGGTTGGGTAACTGGTATAGCGTGGGCCTGGTACATTATATTTTTGAATTAAGGAATTCGCCTGCTGAGACATAGATGCACCATTTCGATCAATGAGATTCCAATTGAATCTGCCTATGATTATTGTGCGGAGCTTCTGCTTTGAATTCAACCAAGCAACTTAGTCGGAATATCTAGGCTATTTTCGTCAAATATTGCTTTAATTTAAGCTGACCATACGGCGTAACCGATGCTCAATATTGGGAAAAAGACCTTAAGTTTTGCAGCGTTTTATGCTTTGATGGACAATATCATTTAATTATTTTTATACAGGTCAGAATGAAGAATCCAACTTCAGCCGATATACAACGTGTAGATGAATTCCTGCGTGATTTACAGGCACGTATTTGTGCCGCTTTGGAACAGCAAGAACGCGCTGGCGGTGGAAATGCTGAATTTGTAATTGATGATTGGGAACGCCCCGAGGGTGGTGGTGGCCGCTCACGTGTGCTGCAAAATGGCACAGTGATTGAAAAAGGCGGTGTGATGTTTTCACACATCAATATTTCCAAACTACCTGCTTCCGCAACTGAGCGTCACCCGGCCATTGCTGGTGCTAAAGCTCAAGCCATGGGGGTTTCATTGGTGATCCATCCTAAAAATCCCAATGTACCCACTTCACATGCCAATATCCGTTTATTCGTGGCTGAAAAAGAAGGTCAAGATCCAATTTGGTGGTTTGGCGGCGGTTTTGACCTCACTCCGTATTATCCAAATGATGAAGATGTATTGTCTTGGCATCAAACTGCTCATGATCTCTGCGCTCCGTTTGGCGATAAGGTTTACGCAGAACATAAGAAATGGTGTGACGATTATTTCTATTTAAAGCATCGTGATGAGCAACGTGGCGTCGGTGGTCTATTCTTTGATGATTTAAATCAATGGGACTTTGAAACTTGCTTCCAATATATGCAAGCCGTGGGTAATGGCTACCTAGATGCAATTTTGCCTATTTTTAAAAAGAACCAAGATAAATCATATACCGAAGCACAACGCGACTTCCAACTGTACCGTCGTGGCCGTTATGTCGAATATAACTTAGTGTATGACCGTGGCACATTGTTTGGATTACAAACTGGTGGTCGCATTGAATCCATTTTGGTCAGCATGCCACCTTTAGCAGGCTGGTCATATCGTCCTGAATGGGAAGAAAATTCTGCCGAAAAAAAATTAACCGATTTTTATCTTAAACCACAAGATTGGTTAACGGTTTTAAAATAAGACAACTAAGCCTCTGAAGTTCAGAGGCTTTTTTTATATTGAAAATTTCACACCGAATAATTCATAAATAATTGAGTAATAAAATATTTTCTAGCCATTTACTTTGTAAACAGAATACCCAACAATGACACATGAATCACACAGCTTCACGCTACCCTGTTATATGACAAGCGACTAAACTGATTGCTGTAATTTTCCAATATGGAGTACAACATAAATGCCATCTCAAACACTCAATAAAAAAACCATTCGTGCACGTACTTTGGTGTTTTGGAGCTTTGTTGTGGTGTTAATCAGCGCAATCAGTACCAATATATTTTCAGAGACCTCACTCAACGATAACCTTGCCATCGGTTTCATGGTGATTGCTTTAATCGGTCTGGTGTTTAGTACGGCGACGATATTAATTCACACAATTTTAGATATCTGCAATCCTTAAAGCACTGCAATATTTTCGCAAATATCCCCGCTAAACTTCTGGCAGTATTGATTTTGGCGTATATTATCTGCACTTTTCGTTCCGACATGGATGCAGTGTAATGAGCAAACAATTTGCCGTGATTGGCAACCCGATTGAACAATCACGTTCCCCTGAACTTCATCACGCCTTTGCCAAAAAAACAGGGCTCGACATTCAGTACAGCAAACGACTTGCTCCCCTTGATGGATTCCAAAACAGCGTTGAAAGCTTCTTTCGCGAAGGCGGTATCGGCATGAATGTCACCGTCCCGTTTAAAGAACAAGCCTATGCCCAATGTGCAGTATTGACTGAACGCGCAAAAATTGCTGGAGCAGTAAATACGCTTTGGATGCAGGATGGCCAATTGCATGGTGATAACACTGACGGCCAAGGCTTGGTCGATGCAATTCGCGCTTTAGATTGGTCACTTGAACAGACCGACTTACTTATTATTGGCGCAGGCGGTGCTACTCGTGGTGTAATTTATCCATTGGTACAAGCTGGCGCAAAAAAAATTGTAATTGCGAACCGTACCTTAGCCCGTGCTGAACAATTGGTTGCAGACTTGAAAGCATCCGTAACAAATGCAGAATTAGAAGCTATTGCACTCACAGATTTATCCGGTCAATTTGATATCGTCATTAATGCAACTTCAGCAAGTCTAAGCGGAGACGCTTTGGTTCTACCTGACAGTCTTCAGTTCAATCATGCCTATGAAATGGCCTATGGCAAACCTTCTACATTTTTAGATCAAGCCAAAGCGCGTCATGTACCGACTTCAGAAGGTTTCGGTATGCTGGTAGGACAAGCGATTGAGTCCTTTTCCATTTGGAACGGGGTAAAACCTAACTTAAAAGATTTTCTCTAATTCATCCGTTTGAATGAATAAACAAAAAAGAACCTCAATAGAGGTTCTTTTTTTTATTGTCTAACTTATTTCATGTGTTTTTGCACAGTTTTATAGGTTTCATAATAAACAGACTGGCTAAACAACTCTTCATGTTCCGCAGCTAAACCTTGCAGCGACGCTTCTGACAATTTACCGTTGGTATCGTCGACAAATGCTCGTGCATAAATTTGTGCAGCTTTGACTAATTGCGCTTTTTCAGCGGGATCAAGTTCATAATTTTCTAAAAAGTTTTTCTGATACAAATGCGCAAAAATGGCTTGTTTGGTTTTATAGGTTTTTTTTAGCTGCGTCCACTCAGCCTGACCTTTATACTCACCAATCCCAGATTGAACATAATAATTGACTGAAGAACCTAAATCATCAAAGTCCTGATAGCGATGTAAAGCATGTTTATCACGTAATTGATTTAAACGCTTCAAAGCCTGACCTGTCGGCTCTTTTAAACCCTCAGCAAATCGGTAAGCATAAACTTCTGAAATTTCATTCAAGTCATTTGCTGAGTAATAACGTACATACTGAGCTCGGTAATTAGCAAAGGCCACTGCAAAAGCCGCTTGATACGCTTTTAACTCTGATTGATGGCGTTTATAGCTGTTTAGCGCGACAGTACTTAAATACTCTGGTAATTCGATTTCTTCATTTGCTTCACTGATTTCGTCAACCGATGCCGTTTCTGCTTCCTCTATATTAGGGTCCTGTCTAGTGATCGGTGAAAGTAAGCCATTCAACATACTTTCAAATAATGAACCCTTACTCACATCCTGAATCGACTTCGCTTGCTTCATCGCTTGACGATCAATCGCACTTGCATTGCCATAATTCAAAATTTGATTGGTACTTTTTAGCTTCAACTGACCTAAACGCGGTTCAGAAAATGCCATATTATAATCAATCGTTTGGACACGTCCTTTTTTCTCTAAACCCACATCCATGACCAGTGTTGAAGATACTTTATCTTTAGTATTTAAAGCCTGTTGAATTTCCGGCTGATGCTTTTGCCATAATTGTTGGAACTGTTTTGCATCCACCAGTTGTTCAGTTTGATATTGCTGAAAAACAGGTTTTAATTGTTCAACTGCATCTACAGAAACAGCTTCCGTGTCTGACTCTTCTGCCTCAGATGCTAACTGAGCAGACTCTTCCTGCAATGGAATAACGCGAATATCTTGGTAGTCTTGGCAAAGCGTGACTTTACCAATCGGTACCTGCTTAGTTTTGATCAAGGCCTGGCACACTTCCTCAGACAGGTTATTGGCGCTTTCCTCATCTTCATCGCTTTCTGCATAGGCTGCAGTAGCATCATGTGCTTCTTCACTTTCTTCATCATAGTCCGTTGCAGCCGCAGTTGCATAAGCGCTTTCTGCATCGATTACAGCTTCTGTTACTTCCGATGCTGCATATTCCTGCTCATCATCCTGATCATGTCCGTGGTACATCGCATTATGAATTTTTGCATTAACCAATTCATTGACACGTTGTACAGATGCATAAGCTTCGTCTTCATCCCCCTCTTCACTCGCGTCAGCAGCCGCTGCGGCAGCTCTTGTTGCTTCTTCGGCTGCTTCCATGGCAGATTCCGCCGCTGTTGCATCAACTGCCGCATCTTCCACATCACTTTGCTCAGTGTCATCCCATGGCTGACCTTTAATTTGAGAGGTGTAATAGCGTGCATTGACATAATCAAAGAGTTCAAGCTGGGTATATACCGTATCAACATCGCCGACATAGCGAATCTTTTTAATTAAACCAGCATTTTTTTCATCACGGCTTAAATCGATACTTTTGACTTGATTCTGTTCTGCCAATAAGTACGGCAGTGCATTCATTTGTTTTAAGTAGTCAGCAAATTTTTTCAAGTTATATTGAGCCAAAGCCTCTTTATGCTTTGAAAAATCAACATAAGCCAATCGATCCTGACTTTCACGATTCACCATAAATGGCATGAATGCAAAATAATTGGTGTAAAACTTATAATCATCAAAATCAAAAATCATAGGCAACTGTGCATTCACCTGCAATGTCGGCTTTTGATAGCTTAATTGAAGTGTGAGTGCTGCCAGCTTTTCTCTAAAATGAACTGAACCGCTATAGCTAAACTGTAAGTCGTTCAAAACATTGACAAGTGACTGAGCAATTTTCGACTGTGGAGAAGCACTTTCATCCTCATCATAGTATCGAGCTGAAGGCGGAATAGATTCATTTGCAATTGCTTGATATAGCAGTTTCTTTTCTTTTTGACTAAATGGAATTTTTTGCGTTTTGATCAGTTGATCCAATTGTTTTTTGAGTTTTGGATCAAGCTCAGGTTGAGAACTTACAGCAGTTTTTGCCTTGTTCTCAGAGGATTTTTGATCAAACTCAATATCGGTCTGAATTGAAAATTGCCCTTTCATATCATAGTTGGCATTTTCAAACATCGCATTTAAGCCTTGAGTAGCTTGTTGCCCCAGTGACTGATCAGAAGTATTGGTTTTTATGACATGTTGAGTACACCCACTAATACTCAAACCTAATAAACAAAGTGTTATATATTTTAAACGCATAATATTCGCTGAGAACCTATGTTCTTTATGATTTATTAAAAGAAATTATTGATCAAAAGATCAACTCAAAGTCTAGCAGAACTTTACTTTTCACTTGTTGGTTTAATATTACAATTCGCCTTTCTGACATTTTTTAAAGGCTCATTCATCAATGATTTTTTCTACCAAATATGAATAATCAAATCATCAATACAGATAATCCAAAAAAATTTCGAAATTAGGATTAAGACTATGCCTGCATATAAAGCGCCCTTACATGACATTCGCTTCTTGATGAACGAAGTGCTCGATTACCCTGCGCACTACAAATCGCTTTCTAACGGTGAAGCAGCCGATGCTGATACGGTAGATATGATTTTAGAAGGTGCTGCTGATTTTTGTGAAAATATCCTCTCTCCATTAAACCAAACTGGTGATGAAGAAGGCTGTCATTTTGAAAATGGCGATGTAAAAACACCAAAGGGTTTCAAAGAAGCGTATGACCAGTTTGTACAAGGCGGCTGGCAAGGTCTTTCTTTCCCTGAAGAGTTTGGTGGTCAAAATCTTCCGCAATCACTGAACTTAATCAAATCTGAAATGATGGGTACAGCAAACTGGTCTTTCCAAATGTATCCAGGCCTAAGCGTGGGTTGTATCAATACCATCCTTCAGTTCGGTACGGATGAACAGAAAAACCAATATTTACCAAACCTTGTTGCGGGTACTTGGTCAGGCACAATGTGCTTAACTGAGCCACAATGTGGTACTGACTTAGGTCAAGTAAAATCTAAAGCAGAGCCTCAAGCAGACGGTAGCTATGCAATTTCTGGCACAAAAATCTTCATCTCAGCGGGTGAACACGATTTAACAGAGAACATCGTACATATCGTTCTTGCACGTCTTCCAGATGCACCTGCAGGTACAAAAGGCATTTCATTGTTCATCGTTCCAAAATTCCTTGTGAATGCAGATGGTACTGTGGGCGAACGCAATCCTGTAACGTGTGGTTCGATTGAACACAAAATGGGGATCCGTGCTTCGGCAACGGCGGTATTGAACTTTGACAACGCTATCGGTTATTTGATTGGCGAAAAGCATAAAGGCCTACATGCCATGTTCACATTCATGAACACAGCACGTATTGGTACAGCAATCCAAGGTATTGCTCATGCTGAATTGGCATTCCAAGGTGCTCTTCCATATGCCAAAGAACGTATGTCAATGCGTGCCCTTTCAGGTAAAAAAGACCCTGAAAAAGTAGCGGATGCGATTATTCACCATGCAGACGTACGCCGTATGTTATTAACGCAAAAAGCGATCGCTGAAGGCGGCCGTTCAATGATTTACTATGCTGCGCAAATTGCGGACAAAATGACAGACGCTTTAACCCGCGGTGATACAGCAGCTTTTGAAGCACATGATGACCACTTAGGTTTCTACACACCAATTCTTAAAGGCTTCTTGACTGAATTGGGTTATGAAGCTGCAAACCACGGTATGCAAGTTTACGGCGGTCATGGTTACATCAAAGAATGGGGCATGGAACAAATCGTTCGTGACTCACGTATCTCCACCCTTTACGAAGGTACAACTGGCGTTCAAGCCCTTGACTTAATCGGTCGTAAAGTATTACTAACCTCTAAAGGTAAAGTAATCCGCGACTATACTGCTGAAATTTTAAAATTCTGTGGTCAACATGCGCGTAACAAATACATGCGTCGTTTTGCTTGGGATCTTACAAAACTTTGCGCACAGTGGAATGCTTTAACTGTTCGTATCATGCTTGCTGCACGTAAAGACCGTGACATCGTTTCTTCTGCATCTGTAGACTTCTTAATGTTCTCTGGTTATGTGATGATGGCTTACTTCTGGGCTCAACAAGCTGCGGTTGCTTCTGAGAAATTAGCAGAAGGTAATGGTGCTGAAGTTCCAGAGTTCTATAAAGCGAAAATTAAAGTGGCTGATTTCTACTTTGAACGTATGCTTCCTCGCTCACAAGGTCATGCTGAAGCCATGGTAAATCCATCTAAGACCATGACATCACTAGCAGCTGAACACTTTAGCTTTGACTACTAAGTTTTAAGTTGAGTTTGATGACTCTATAAAAAAGACTATAAAAAAAAGACCGCCGAAGCGGTCTTTTTTTTATAGTCTTTTTTATGATTACTTTGCTTTCTCAGTAACAAATTCTTTTATGCTAATTGGCTTGTCTTTTACTAATTCAACTGTGCCTTCATTGACACCATTAAAGTTCTTAAAGTGAATTGAAACCCCTTGATCATTGGCAAGTCGTACACCACTTCCTGAAACTGCTCGTTTCAATTCATATACACGATCAGAATTATCAGTCAATTGCGCAGTTTCAAAATTATCTTTGGTTTTTAACTCAAGGGTTAGATCTTGTGGCCCTGTGAAGTGAATCACTTGCTCATCTTGAGCTACTGCAACATCGTTTGTTTGTGCAGTTGCCGTCGTTGATTCTGTTGCAACATTTTGTTCTGATGGCGCTTTTTTATCTGCGCAACCCACCAAAGCCAAAGTTAAAAACGTCGCAGTTAAAATATATAGGACTTACGCATTGACGGATTCAAAAAAGTATTAAAATACTTTATAAAGTATCTGTGATCAGACGAATTAAACATGCTTCTACAGCAACTTGTACATTACCCATTTATATGGGCTTTCTCATGAC